>CALBSL010000129.1 GCA_937968025.1 uncultured bacterium | reverse complement strand
CATTGTCCGCCAACGTTTTTGCCATGCGCATAGCCGTTTGCGCATTCTTTGGGATAATGACGTTGCCTTCACGATACAAGGCTGCATCGCCAGCGCTAAACACACCGGGAGAAATAACAAAATATGGATCAACAGGTAAATATCCACCTCGATCGGTATGAATCGCGGGCTTAAGAGGGATGGTGGCGGCCTCAATACCAGCCGTCCATAACACACAGCCTGCCGGCAACGCACCCTGGGTAGTATCAATTTCGGAGGCTTTCATAGCGGTTACGGTTACGCCCGTGCGCACGGCAATACCTTGTTTTTCTAGGGCTATCTTCGCTCCATTTACTAATGCCAAAGGGAATCCAGGTAAAATTTGCTGACCGCTTTGAATAATGGTCCAGGATAAATGAGGTTTAAGGGAGGTATAGGAAGCATCGCACAATCGTTCAACGAACTGTTTAAGAGCGCAAAGAGCCTCAACGCCACTTGGTCCCGCACCTACCGCGACAAAAGACAGAAGTTCTTTACGGACTTCGTCGGAGGAAGCACGCTGAGCTTTTTCTAAAAGGCTACGTACGTGATCATGTGTATGATGAACGTCCTCTTCTGTTTTAAGAGGAATAGCATATTCGGCCGCACCCGGAATGCCGTAAAAACAGGCCTGAGCACCTTGGCTCAAAACCAGGCAATCATAACTCAAAGAGACGAGCTGATCCGTAGAAGTCGGCGGAAAGTAGGTAAGGGTTCGTGTCTCTCGATCGACCGCCGTTACCTTCCCTTGGACAAAAGTAAAACCATCTCGCTGTGCGATAGAGCGGAGATCTGCACGTAAAGAAGAAGATGGATAATGAGCATCTTCTAAGGCATCAATCAATCGCGGAACAAAGACAAAACGATCTTTGTTGTCGACAACGGTTATATTGGCGTCCGGAATGAGCTTGCGTAAGCGACGAGCGGTCGAAAGACCCACAAATCCAGCGCCTACAATCACAACACGAGACATACTATCCTTTCTTCTTTTCAGCCGCGTATTTCTTCATGGTGTCTTCCAGTGCTTCCTGAATCGGGCGCATCTTAATACCCAAAGCCGCCAAACGAGGGGATTGAAGAATGCAGTTAGAACGTTGTTTTGTGGCTAAACCAAGTTTGACCAAATCATCGTCAGAAATCCATTGGTTTTTGTGATTCGGATCGACATATTGTTCGTACAAAGCTATGAGGTCTTTATGACGCATGGTTCCTTCATTGACGACATGGAAGACGCCCTCACCTTTCTTTTCCATCAGCTGTCGACAAGCGGATAATAAATCCTCGACCACGGTCACACTGTTTTCCACATCAATCACTTTTGGATAAGCCGCCAACTTATCAATGAGATTGCGTGAGTTAGGGATCCAGTCAATCGGCATGCGTAAACGAGCGAGCCCTACACCAGGTAGTTTTGACAAAACCAAATCAGCCGCATATTTCGTTCGTGAATAAAACGCAATCGGATTGGCATAATCTTCCTCAACCCAGCCTTTTGGATCAGGGGAAGGGCCATAAAAAATACATCCAGATCCAAGGTGGAGAAGATAGATGTGGCGTGTACGGCACTCTTCGGCCAGTGTTAAAGCGCCGACCACGTTCGAGCGGTACGTTTCTTCTTGATGGGTTTCGCACCAGTCCACGTTTGGCTTGCCCGTTTTTCCCGCGGTATTAATCACCGCGTCAGGTTTCATCTCATCAAGAACACGACCAACAGCTGCACGATCATCAATACGTGC
>CALBSL010000128.1 GCA_937968025.1 uncultured bacterium | reverse complement strand
TTCTTTTTAGCTATGTACTGTTTAATTACCGCCAAAGAATATGATTTGAATACCGTATCAGCATCAGTACTGATAATCCATGTACCTCTGGCTAATTCACTCCCTTTATTCCGTTGATGGGAGACTCCTCTTTTGGGTGTATTGGTAATTCTCAAGGCGGGAAGTTTTTTTTCACCCATCATAAATGGTTATTACGCTGGTCTTATGGCTCTTTTTGGTCCAACGGCTTCAGTTTATTTTGGCGTCAACCTTCTGGTACATATGGTCGTGGCTACATTGGCCGGTTTATTCGCTTTCCGTTTGAGCCAATCACGGTTAGCCGGTTGGTTTGCAGTCGTGCTAGTTGCTTTTGCCGGAGGAGCGTACGAGCCTTTGATTTGGATCGGATCAAATATGCATTCATTTGTTACTTTATTCATTTTGCTTGCCCTATACGGATACTGGCGCTATTTGGAGACGGGACATAGTAGATGGCTACTCGTGAGCTCTATAGGACAATTGCTTGCCTATGGAACGAAAGAGACGAGTATTGTATTAGCTCCTTTATTGTTGGCGGTTTTTTTATTACGTTCCAGAGTCACAATGTTGGCGCGAACATCTTGGCGGCATGGTTTATTTGTGAGCGCAACAACCGTGCTGGCAGGATTGTATGTCTATCTTCAATTTATCTTGCAAGAAGGGGGAAAAACCTTTTCGACCAACCGTTACGAGGTTGGCTGGCAGGGTTTTTTACGCTATCCATTTTCGATAGCAGATCTGTTTATTCCTATCCATCCCCTACGTTCCCTTCTCGCTCCTTCGTCGGCAACGATGCTCTTTGCGTTGATCGTGATCGTGATGATATTTGGCATGTATAAATTTAGACATGTGCCTGGTTTTCTGTTTGCGTCTGCTATTGCTGCTTTTGGAGTTCTTCCCCCTCTCTTTTTTATTCCACTCAGTTGGTGGGAGCCGTTAGCTTCACGTTACGAATACCTTCCCCGAGTTGGAGCTTCGTTGGTTACGGCCCTTCTCCTGTCTTATTTGATTCGTCATAACACGGCTCGCAGGGTTATTCATGTCGTGGTCGTAGGCTTGTGCATTGCCGCCCTGCTTCAGTTTGGCTTCATGATAAAAACACTTCGTTCTGAATACGATTATATTTATCGCACGGGTCGAACCTTGGTTGAAGCTATCCGCACCGCATCTCTTTCGTCTGTCACGCGGGTATTCATTCATCCCCCCTTCCCCTTTGAACGCAACCACGCCCACATTCTTGGGGCATTCGTTGTTTTTTCACCTGTTAAAGAAGAACATATTACGTTTCTTTCAGAGCCCGACGTAGTTCCTTTGGATACCATACGCGCTCTATTGTATTGGTATCCAAAAGGAAGAATGTATGAGATGACCAAGGATA
>CALBSL010000127.1 GCA_937968025.1 uncultured bacterium | reverse complement strand
GTGCGCGTAGATGCCTCATCTGGCCGACTTGAGCTGGTCGGGGAGGGGCTTGAGGCGCGGACGGGTCAGGTTCGTGAGATGATCGAGGGGCTTGGCTATCAGCTCAAACCGGTCACCGCTTCGGTAGCGACCCCTACCGTGTCGGCACGGGCCGTGTTCAAGACGCTGCCGTATCTGCTCCTGGCGGCCGTCTTGGTGTGGGGGCTGCAGCATCTCTCGGTATCGGGTCTTGATCCTGCGGCGCTAGGCGATTCATGGATCTTTGTGCTTGGATTTGGTGTGCTTGCCTCATTTTCTGCCTGTTCGGCGGCGGTCATGGGGTTTTTACTCGCTTGGCAGACGCGCGTGAGTCGTTCGACGACGTTTTTCTCCGCCCTAGCAGACCAGGCGTGGTTTCAGGCGGGGCGCCTCATCGGGTTTTCGGTATTGGGTGGATTGATTGGGGTGTTGGGGAGACAGTTGAGCCTGTCTGTCCGAGCGTCTGGTTGGATGTTGCTCGTTCTCGCGATCATGATGGTGGCGATCGCGCTTGATGTCTTAGGCTTCATGCCGCAACGACTTTCTCGTGTGCGCGATCGTGTGTCGTCATTTGTGTTTTCGCGATTGCGGCCGGGCCATGAACGAGCCTCGTTGACCGTCTTTGGAGCGCTCACCTTTTTTCTTCCCTGCGGGTTTACGCAAACGGTGCAGATTTTAGCGCTCGCCTCCGGCGGCTTTTGGCAAGGAGCGGCTCTCCTTGGGGTATTTGCGCTGGGAACGATGCCGGTGCTCACAGTTATGGGGATCACGGCGAATCGTGCATCAAAAACGGGGGCTGAAACGGTTGCCCGTGTCATGGGATCAATCATTCTCATGATGGCGATTTCACAGTTCCAAAACGGATGGAAACTTGCCGGTTTTCCAACGCTGTGGGGGGCGCAAACCAGTGAAGCGGCGCAGGGGAGCTATGAGCGTGGAACCTACGTGGTGCGCATTCAGGTGCGGGGGACGGAATATGAACCGGCACGGACACGGGTACCCCTTGGTCGTCCCGTGAAGATTCTCGTTGAAGGCTCGGAGGCGCGTGGATGTATGCGCTCATTCGTCATCCCAAAATACAACATTCGTACCGAATTAACGGGTCCGGAAACGGTGGTTGAATTCACGCCAACTCAGCTGGGCACCGTCCCCTTTACGTGTGCGATGGGAATGGGGGATGGGGTGATCGAGGTTGTGCCCGAACAGTCACTGCTCGCCTCCTAGCGGGGAAGGGGGTTGCGTGGTATAACCGAAGCCATATGTCATGGGTTGTCGCGGTCGAAACTTGGATCTCCTCGCTTTCAGCGCAGGTTCCGCTTCCGATCTACGTGTTTTTTGGGGAGGTGGTTGAAGAGATCATCTCTCCCATTCCTTCGCAGGCGGTGATGGGCTCTGCGGGTTCAATTGCGTTTTTACAAGGGTGGTCCGTATTTTCCCTTCCTCTCTTTGCGCTTATTGGCGCGTTCGCAAAATCGATCACCACGATGGGGTTCTACGTCATCGCAGATACGCTTGAAGATCGCTTGGTGCCGCTTTTTGGAAAGTACATTGGCATTACCCACGAAGATATAGAGTCGATCGGCAAACGATTTGATAAAGGCGGAAAGCGGGAATTTGTCTCCTTGTTTTTGTTGCGCTGTCTCCCAATCCTGCCAAGCGCTCCACTGTCCATCGTCTGTGGTCTGGTGAAGGTGAATAAGCAAACGTTTTTTTGGTCAACGGTGGCGGGAAATTGGGTTCGTGGATTGATGATCCTCTTGGCCGGCTATCTAGGATTTGATGTGCTCGATGCGCTGCTCCATGGCACGGTCGATGCTCGGGTGATTGGGGCGTTCCTCGTGGTGGCGGGGTTGGTGGCGGTGATGGGTTGGGCGTACTGGCAACGATATCGAAAGCCGGCGTAACGTCAGACCCCTCAAAAAAACGCTCAAAAGAGCGTTTTTTTGATCTGGGAGCGTTGGTAGAATCGAGAACATCGGAATCTGGGAGGGTGTACGTCGTATCGTCATACCCCTTGACAATAGTCGTTATTTCGACTACAGTGAGCCATCCTCTCTGG
>CALBSL010000126.1 GCA_937968025.1 uncultured bacterium | reverse complement strand
CAACCCGGATAGATACGCAGCTTCACCCAACGTTAAGTCTTTGGGAGTTTTGTTAAAGTAGGTTTTTGCCGCGCTGAAAATACCATAATTTTGTCCACCATAAGGAGTCTCGTTTAAGTACATCTGGAGGATCTGGTCTTTGTTGTAGGTACGTTCGAGCTGCAGGGCGAGAATAAATTCTTTGGCTTTACGTATGGAAGAGCGCTCGTTATTAAAAATAGCATTTTTAATAAACTGTTGTGTCAGTGTAGAGGTACCCTGAATGCGCTGTCTTTTTAGGATGCTCATGATAACGGCGCGTACGAGACCTCGCCAATAAATGCCGTGGTGTTCGTAAAATCCCTTGTCTTCAATGGCGATGGTGGCGTGCTGCATGATTTTAGGGATTTGATCTATGGTTACGAGCGTACGTTTTTCGTCCCCATGAATTTCTCGGAGGAGATGGGTGCCGGTGCGATCGTAAATTTTGGTGGACTGAGGAACGGCACGTGTGCCGAGAGAGTTGGGATCAGGAAGATCCCGACTGACCCAGGCGGCAAAGATCGTAAAGCTCAGGATTCCTACGGCAAAAATGCCTAAGAGGCTAAGTAAGGCCAACCGGATACGTCTAGGGGTTAGGAGAGTGCCAAATTTTAGACGAGCTCGATAGCCCGTAGCTTGAGAGGTGGGGGAAGAGCGGAGTTTTTGACGGATGAATGGCATAAATTTGGCTAATTATAGATTATTTTTGTGTATTTACCATTGACAAAATGGGTAATTTGCTGTATGATAATCCTTCTGAACCTTGAAAAGGACCCATGAATGCTCGCGTTCTTGGGATCCTTTACAAGGTTCTTTTAAACACATGTCTATTATCTTCAACCTCTTACGTATCACCCTCGCTTTATTCTCCCTTGTTTCGCTGGTCGCGTCTAGCGCTTTACCTGCGTCTGCCCATACGTTGTCTTTGGCAAACGTCACGGAGAACGCTTATACTTCCACGAGCTCGATTATTAGTCGCGCGTGGGCTGAGAGTGAGGCAGCAGAAGAGAGTCCGCTTCAAGAAGAGAACCAAGCTCCTCCTGTGGTTGCGCCCGAGGCTCCGAAGGTTATTAAAACATTGTATCGTGAAGTAACGGCCTATACGTCTGCGGTTGAGGAATGTGATAGCGATCCGTTAATTTCGGCTGATGGTTCGGTGGTGTTTGATGGTATGGTGGCTTCGAATGGGTTGCCTTTTGGTACTAAGTTGCGCATGCCGGAATACTTTGGTGACAAAGTGTTTGAGGTGCGTGACCGCATGAATACGCGCTACCCTACCCGTATTGATATCTGGA
>CALBSL010000125.1 GCA_937968025.1 uncultured bacterium | reverse complement strand
GTATACAGGCGTGGGGGTATTTTTTTCTCGACAAACGTTTTTTTTAGGATATAATCAAGGTGTTCTACTCCCAATGAGCTATGTCGTTTTTACCATCTCCAGATCCAGCCAATCGCCTTATCGAACCAGCATTACAACCAGATGAGACACGCGTCGATACTGCGCTCCGACCACAAGCTCTGGATGATTTTATTGGCCAAGATCAATTAAAAAAAACATTGAGCATCGCTATCGCAGCTGCCAAAAAGCGTGCGGAACCGCTTGAGCATGTTTTGTTATATGGAAATCCTGGTTTAGGTAAGACGACGCTATCGCATATCATTGGCCGAGAAATGAACGCCCAGGTTCGCGTAACATCGGGTCCGGCACTGGAAAAAGTCGGTGATTTAGCGGCAATTTTGTCGAATGTCGGTCAAGGCGATGTTCTGTTTGTCGATGAAATTCATCGTTTTAATAAAAGCCAACAAGATGCTCTATTGCCGTATGTGGAAAAAGGCGTCGTTACTCTGATTGGCGCTAACACAGAAAATCCGAGTTTTGAAGTGAATCCGGCTTTGCGTTCACGTTGTCGTGTTTTTGTGCTTGAACGCCTCTCTAATGAATCCTTACGGGCTATTATTGAGCAAGCTTTGCGGGACACGGAACGAGGGTTAGGAGGACAAGGAGGAATGATTGAAGCCAAGGCGGTGGATATGCTCGTTATGTTGGCAGATGGGGATGCCCGTCAGGCGCTGACGGCGTTGGAATTTGCTTTTTTATCCGCACAGCAGGATCAAGACGGTAAACGGCGTATAACGGTCGAACATGTGCGTGAGGCCTTGCAGCGAGCTCAGTTTACGTATGATAAAAACGGAGAAGAGCATTATAATATTATTTCCGCCTTGCATAAGTCTATGCGCGGCTCTGATGCGAATGCCGCTTTATATTGGTTGGCACGGATGTTGGAAGGAGGTGAAGATCCTTTGTATATCGCTCGGCGTTTAATCCGTTTCGCTTCCGAAGACGTGGGTATGGCCGATCCTCAGGCTTTGCCGCAAGCCGTGGCGGCTTACGAAGCGGCGCATATGATTGGGATGCCGGAATGTAACGTCATTCTGTCGCAAGCGGTTGTCTATCTTGCCAAAGCAAAAAAGTCGAATGCGTTATATGCGGCTTACAAACAAGCCGCAGCTGATGTGCGGGATTTGCCAAATGAACCTGTTCCCTTGCACTTGCGCAATGCCCCTACCGGCCTTATGAAGGATTTGGGCTATGGAAAAGGGTATATTTATAATCCAAATGCTAAAGGTGAAGTAAAGCAGGAATATTTACCTGATCGATTGAAGGGCAGGAGATATATAGATGCGAAGAGTGAGGGGTGAAGAGTGTGGAGTCGGAAGGAATGAGGTATACTTTTCCCATGTCTCGATCTCCTGCTTGGTCGCGTAGCTCGTCGGCGCGTAGTAGCCCTTTTGAGGGGCGTTTGCGTATGGGTGTAGTGGGGTTGGGCTTATTGGGATTTGTTTTATTGGCACGCTTGTTTCAGTTGCAGATTTGGGAAGGAAAAACCTATCAAGTTTTAGCTTCTGATCAACATGGATTACAGGAGGCGCTGATTCCTAAGCGAGGAACTATCTATACACGAGAGCGTTCCACGGGCGAGCTTCATCCGTTGGCGCAGGATCGAGAGGTCTGGCAAGTGTATGCTATGTTGCGGGAAGTCAAGGATGCTAGTTCTACGGCGCAGACGGTTGCCTCTATCTTGTCCCTGCCTACAGAAGAGATGCTGACAAAGTTGAGTTCAACGACGACTTCTTATGTCGTCTTAGCCAAAGATGTACCGCTCGAAATGATAGATGCATTAAAGGCAAAACGTTTAGCTGGTATTGGGGTCAATAAACAGTTGACGCGTTGGTATCCGGAGCGGGGGATTGGGGGGCAGGTATTGGGATTTGTCGCCACAGGCGATAAACAGGAACGTATTGGAAAATATGGGATAGAAGGATATTTTCAGTCGATATTAGCCGGTGAACCGGGAAAGATTGTTACGGAAAAAGATGCGGCTGGTCGACGCTTGACCATTGCGAGTACGGAGTTTAAGCAAGCGCGTGACGGTCAAGATGTAGTCCTCACGATTGATCGTGCCATTCAATATGAAGCCTGCGGGAAAATTGAACAGGCCGTCAAATCCTTTGAGGCTCGTAATGGAAGTGTGGTGATTATGGATCCTCAAACGGGAGCGATTTTGGCCATGTGTTCTTATCCAGATTTTGATCCAGCTCAGGTGGGCAAGATAA
>CALBSL010000124.1 GCA_937968025.1 uncultured bacterium | reverse complement strand
GGAGGAGGGAGAAGTTCGCCGGTTGTCAGATAGGTTTCGACGCGCTTGGCGAACCAGGGGTTCCCGAGCATACCTCGGCCGACCAAGACCCCATCCGCTCCGCTAATGGTGAGCGCTTCTTTCGCTCGTTCCGGCGTGGTGATGTCACCGTTGACGAGGAATGGTACATGGGGGACGTTTCGTCGCGCATCGCCCACGCGGTGCCAGTTGGCGACGCCGCTGTAGCCTTGTTCGCGGGTACGGCCGTGCATGGAGAGGAGGTCAACGCCGGCATCGGCGAGCACTTTCACGAACTCGAGGCAGTCGGTGTCCTCTTTCCAGCCGAGGCGTGTTTTGACACTCACCGGACAGGGTACCGCCGCTTTCATCGCTTTGACGATCGCATGGGCTTTTTCCGGTTCGCGGATGAGCGAGGCGCCGTTGAAGTTCGAAACGAGGTTATACACCGGGCAACCCATGTTGACGTCGATCGCATCTGGCTGGAACCGTTCGTAGATGATACGGGCTGCTTCGGCCATCACGGCTGGGTTTGAGCCGAAAATCTGCTGAACAAGCGGTCGTTCGCGTTCATCGAAGGTCGCCATTTTGAGGGTTTTGGGGTTCAAACGGACGATGGCTTCTGACGACACCATCTCACGAAACATGAGCGGGGTCCCTTTTTCTTTACAAATCAAACAAAACGGAAGATCGCTCATGTCAGCCATGGGCGCAAGGGCAACGATGGGTTTCGGGAGCGATTTCCAGTCGAGCATAGGGTGGATTCTAGCGGAAAATAGGCGGAAGAGCAAGGGGAAGGGGATTGACAAAACCTGAGGTTTGGGGTAGAATTTTGCGCCGTACCTTACGGAGTTTTCACCTCACCACACCGGAGACAGTATCATGAGCATTCAGACGATCAGTGAAGCCCGCAACGCCGCCGACACCGCCATCCGCGACATCGGCCGTGAGATCGACGCCCTGCGACGGGATCTTGCTCCCATCAGGACGGATCTCAACCGTCTCGAGGCGGAGCGCCTACGAGCGCTTGCACCGATCCGCGACTACTGGGTCGGGGCGTTCGCCCTCGACCCGAACGCGGTGATCGACACGCTTCGGGCGGGTCGTATCAGGGCGTCCATCAACACGGCGAAGTTCGACGCCGAGCAGGCGCGTCGCGATCACGAGCGTGAGCAGCGGATGCTCGACGCCGTGGAGCTGAACGCTCGCCCTCACGAGTACTTCGTGTCGCAGCAACAGGAGCGCAATCGCTTGCGCCGTATCCTCTCGCGCCTCGAGGGCGACACCGTCTTCGAAACGCTCTTCGAGCAGTGGGAGCTCGGGACGTTCACTGTCGAGTATCCGCAACCCAGCTTCTTCGTCAGGCTCGTCATGGGCATCTTGGTGGTTCCGTACCTCGTCTGGTACATCATCTGGAAGGAAGGAGTACAGGTTCATGCTCGATATGGAGAAGCAGCTGACGACATCCATCGATGAACACGTTGCCCTGCTCGGCAGGATCAAGCAGCGGAAGGAGAGCGTGGATCGAGCCAAGGCACGATACGAGCGTCTCCAGAACGAGTGTCTCAGCGGCCCGAAAGGGCTGCTCGAACGCTTCATCGACGAGTCCGCGTCGTCCCTCATCACCGCGACGAGCGTGCGGGCGTGGCCTTCCGAGGTGCGTCCCGCTGCGCTTCGCTACCTCGTCCTCGGCAAGCAGCTGGCGGACGTCAAGAAGTTCGCTGTTCCGCTCGAGCGTCAGCTCAGCGAGCTCCTCGCCACCTCCGTAAGCCTCAAAGGGACGGTGGGGAAGTGGCGAACACAGGCGGGCTCAACGAAGCTCGCGAAGGACATGACTCAGACCCTGTCCACGGACATTCGGCAGCGGATTCGTGCCTCGAGCGCTCGTCGTGAGCGGCTCTCGCCGGTCTACCAGACGTACTCCAGCCGCACCGATGAGGCGCGGGAGGAGCTTCTCGAGCGGTTGCTCAACCTCGGCGTCTCGTTCGTGGAGCACAGGGGTGTCGAGCTCGTGCGTGAGGTTGCTGCTGATGCCTTCGCGGCGGCGAGTGATGCAGCGCACGTTGTTCAGGACTCGATCGAGGGCGCCACGGACGTTCTGGAACGAGGCTTCGATGAGCTACTGGAGCGTTCGCCGCTCGACGAGATCTTCGGCGGCGAGCGTGAAGAGGGAGGGGATGCACCGCAGGGTCATTCCGAGGTCGAGGCCTTCCTCCAGGACACGTTCGATCGTGGGGCGACGGATTCCTTCGGAGACACCGTCGATCCGCTCGCGGGCATTCGAGTCGATGGCACCGACTTCGGCGGCTCGGGCTTCGACGGCGGCGACTCCGGCGGCGGCACGTCCGACTGGGGCGGCGGCTCCTCCGACACCGGCGGCGACGACGACTCCGGCGGCGGCACGTCCGACTGGGGCGGCAGCTCCTCCGACACCGGCAGCGACGACGACTCCGGCAGTTCCTCTGACTCCGGCAGTTCCTCCGACTCCGGCGGCGACGACGACTGACCCTGACATGGTCGACCCTCACCAAACTTGGTGAGGGCTTTTCTTTTTTCGAGGATTCATTCTTCAGTTGCTCATTCACGTCAGATCACGTACAACGAGTGGGTATGTCACAAGCGTTTTCTCTCAAGGCCTCGTACGATCCATCGGGCGATCAGCCCCAAGCGATCGAGCAACTCACCGACGGCGTGCGGCGTGGTGAGCGCTTTCAGACGTTGCTTGGAGCGACCGGGACGGGAAAAACGTTCACGATCGCGAACGTGATTCAGCGTGTCCAAAAGCCAACGCTGGTGATCGCGCATAACAAGACGCTTGCTGCACAGCTTTGCAACGAGTTTCGTCAATTTTTTCCGAACAACGCGGTTGAATATTTTGTTTCGTATTACGACTACTATCAGCCGGAAGCGTACATGCCCACCACGGATACATATATCGAAAAAGAAGCGATGATCAACGAGGAGATCGATCGTTTGCGCCATGCGGCTACGCAGGCACTTCTCACGCGAAAGGACGTGATTATCGTGTCATCGGTTTCGTGTATCTATGGTCTCGGTGCGCCGCAAGCGTATGAAGATACGGTGCTGCATCTTGAAGTAGGGACGAACGTGACGCGCGAAAACGCCTTGCAACGACTTATCGACATGCAGTTCACTCGAGTGCCGGTGGGTGAGCTCAAGCGTGGAACGTTTTTTGTGCGCGGGGATCTCTTAGAGCTCATGCCGGCAAACGAAGAGATGGTGTACCGTATCGAAGCGCCACGAGGCGTGATCGAGCGAATCGCCAAGACAGATCCGTTGACCCGTGCCGTGATGAGCGAGCAATCGGAGTTGTGGGTGTTCCCGGCAAAACATTTCGTGACGCTTGGTCCAGAACGCGAGCGAGCCATGAAAGAGATTCGCCAAGAGCTGTCCGATCGACTCGCGTTTTTTGAGGCAAACGGCAAGCTCCTTGAAGCAGAACGTCTCGAACGTCGCACGAAATACGATCTTGAACTGCTCGAAACGCTTGGATATTGCAACGGCGTCGAAAACTATTCGCAGCCTCTCTCCGGCCGGCCACGCGGAGCACCGCCTGACACGCTGTTTTCCTACTTTCCGGATGATTTTCTGTTGGTGATTGATGAATCGCACGTCACGGTGCCGCAGCTCGGCGGGATGTACGAGGGCGACCGTTCACGCAAGCAGACGCTTATTGAGCATGGATTCCGTTTGCCGTCCGCCGCGGATAATCGTCCACTCCGTTTTCCTGAACTTGAGGCTAAGATGGAGTCGGTGGTGTTTGTGTCTGCCACGCCGGGTCCGTATGAGCTGAAGCATTCATCGCAGATCGTGGAGCAAATTATTCGTCCAACGGGATTGGTTGATCCTGAAATTCTGTTGTTGCCTGTGACGCCGGGGAAGGGCGAGGCAACGTATCCAGGACAGGTCGAGGATTTATTGCAGCGCATTCCTGCCGTGTTAGCGCACGATGAGCGCGTGCTTGTCACGACACTCACGAAGAAAATGGCGCAAGACCTTACGGAATTCATGAAAGAACGCGGATTCAAGGTCCAGTATCTGCACAGTGATATCGACACGATTGAGCGACTCGAAATTCTCTCAGATTTCCGCAAGGGGACGTACGACATCGTGGTAGGCGTGAACCTGCTGCGTGAAGGGCTTGATTTGCCTGAGGTCTCCCTCGTCGCGATTCTTGATGCAGATAAAGAAGGGTTCCTGCGTTCTGAGACATCATTAATCCAAACGATTGGCCGTGCGGCACGTAACGTGCGCGGACAGGTGGTGCTGTATGCCGATACGATCACCGGATCGATGAAACGCGCCATGCAAGAAACCGAGCGTCGTCGCGAAAAACAGCTGGCCCATAATCGTTTGCACGGCATCACGCCAAAAACGATTCGTAAGGCCCATGAAGATCTGGGAGCGTTGCTTGGATTGGAGAGTAGGTCGGATCGCGTGAAGGATATTCTGGCGCTCGAGCAGTTGCCGGAAACACACCGTTTGGATCATGTCATCAAACAAAAACAGAAAGAAATGAAAGAAGCAGCCAAAGAACTGCAGTTTGAATTAGCCGCGATTCTTCGTGATGAGATTGCGATTCTCGAAAAAGAGATCAAAAAGCGTGAAAAAGGTGCGCCGCTTCCGGATGCTGAAGCAAAAAAAGTGCAGGCACGACGCACGCTTCGCCACGGAAGAACACGATAAAAAAGACCCTGAACGTCAGCCGTTCAGGGTGAGGGTGCCGTTGGGTTCGGCGTGGATGCGCTGCTGCAGAACCGGGTGGAAGTAGTCCAGCGCACACTGGTTGCAGATGGCGAGGTAGCTCAGCATGAGGACGATAGCGTCGATGCGTTCGTTGTGTCCCTCGATCCTGATCCGTGGCGTGACATCGGTGACGTCGAGACGCAGGGCGCACCAGAAGATCGTTTCCTTGTGCGACGCTCGACGCATGGAGGCGCTGATGCCTTGCAATCCTCGAGGCTCGAAGACGAAGTCTTTGAGCGTTGCGGGGGTCGCCTCCAACGAGCCGTCCATGTACACGCGGCAGAAGTACTCGAGAGCGGCGAGGCGTGCTCGATCGAGCGGCGATGCTTCTTGCGAGTCCGTTGCTTCGTTCACGAATGAACCTCCCTGGTGTATAGACCCAACGTGTTGTACCAGCTCTGTAGATGGGTGTTCAAGATGAGAAAAAATGGGCGATTATTGGACGGTCGACAGGGGAGGGGTTCTCTGGCAGGATGCGAGTATGATCGATGTAGTCCCTGATATTAAGGCGCGCATCGACGTTGTCGATCTCGTTGCCGAATACGTTCCGTTGAAGCCTGCTGGTGCCGGCTCTTTTAAAGGTGTGTGTCCGTTTCATCAGGAACGGTCACCCTCGTTTCATGTGTCTCGTGTCCGTCAGTCTTGGCACTGTTTTGGGTGTGATACGGGCGGGGATATTTTCTCGTTTGTGGAGAAGATCGAGGGAATGGAGTTTCGTGATGCCTTGGTCTTTCTCGCGCAGAAAGCGGGGGTCACGCTGCCCGAACCGGAGCATCGCGAACAAGCCACGACCAAAAAGAAGCGGTTGCATGAGGTGAATGATCTCGCGGCACGATTTTATCGATCGGTTCTGTTGCAAATGCCGCAGGCGGCGGACGCTCGTGCGTATGTCCAACGCCGACAGATTGATGACCTGTCCGCGGACCTCTTTCAGATTGGGTATGCGCCGGAGAGTTGGTCGGCTCTGACGGAAGCGCTCTCACGACGCGGTGTCACGGCTGATGAGTTGGTATTTGCCGGGCTGGCGATGAAGCGCGAACGTGGCGATGGGGTCTATGATCGGTTTCGTGGGCGCCTCATGTTTCCGATTGCGGATGTCCATGGCAATATCGTCGGCTTTACGGGGCGTATCCTCGTGAACGATCCCAACCAGCCTAAATACATGAATACCCCGGAGACACCGGTGTATCGTAAATCGGCGATTCTCTACGGTCTTGATAAGGCCAAAGCCGAAATTCGCAAGAGCGGCCTCGTCGTGATCGTTGAAGGGAATATGGATGTGGTGTCGTCGCATCAAGCCGGCATCACAAACGTGGTGGCTTCAAGTGGCACGGCGCTCACCAGTGAACAGCTAAACCTTATCAAGCGATTTACGACTAACGTCGCGATTGCGTTTGATCAGGATGCGGCTGGGGGAGCGGCGACGTTGCGTGGTCTTGATCTGGCGCGACAGCAAGAGTTTGCGATCAAACTCATTTCGCTCCCTCCCGAAGCAGGAAAAGATCCCGACGAAGCCTGCAAAAAAGATCCGGAACTCTGGCGCCAAGCGATTGCGCAGGCGACGGGGATTGTGGATTGGGTGTACAAACGTGCGTTTTCTCGGCATTCGCCGGCGACGCCAGAAGGAAAACAGCAGATTGCCGACGAGATTCTCCCGGAGATTGGCAGAATTCAGCATCCGATTGAGCGAGAAGCCTGGGTGAAGCGTCTCGCGGCTGATCTCGGAAGCAGCGAAGGGGTGTTGCAGGCGAGCCTTCGCTCGCGCGGCGCACGTGGGACAGGAACGCTTCCGCCAGCGCGTTTACAGTCACCCGCACCAACGGTCGCCCCGCATGCCAAGATCGAAGATCGCCCAGGGTGGCGCTGGTTGGCATTGGGGATGCTTTCACCGACTGATTTCCTCGAAACCTTTGCGACGGACGACGTTCCGCTTGAACTCACGGGCGAGCCTGAACTTTGCGCTCTTTACGTCTCGCTCCGTTCGGCCTATACTGTCTCCGGTTTTCCACCACCCAACGCCATGGCCTGGAGCCTGGCACTTTCCCATCTCGCGGTCTCGCTTGGACCTGCAGAGATGATGACCTACACCACCCTCACTCTTTTGGCTGAACACGCCTTTTCGTCGTTCTCGCGTGCGGAATTGACCTATGAGCGTCAGCAGCTCAGTCGTCAGCTCCGGCGTGCGGCTCGCGCTCGTGTGCGCGAGGAACTGCAAAACGAGATGCGCCGTGCGGAAGCGGCGGGCGATACCGCTCGAATCCTCGAGCTCGCCCAGCGCTTTTCTGCGATCAGCCAGGATTAATGGCATGCTATGCCTCCAACAAAACCCGTGAAAAAGAAGTTCTACCCTTCCACTCCAAAGAAGGGATCGAAGACGGCGGTGAAAAAGTCGGCAAAAAAAGCCGCGCCCGTCAAAAAGGCAGCGGTGAAAAAGTCGGCAAAGCCAGCAAAGGTTGCGGTCAAAAAGGCGGTTCGTGTCAAAGCGCCTGCCTATAGCAAATCCGCTCCTCCGTCCTCGGAAATGTTGGATAAGCTGTTTGAAAAAGCCCGTGCGCGTGGGTTCATGACCGAGAATGAGCTGTACTACGGCTTTCCCGAGGTCGAAGATTACATCGATGTTCTCGAAGCCTTCACGGACCGCCTCGATGTCGCCGGGATCAGCATGGTGGAACAAAAAGAGGGAATTTTAGGGCGTACCGTCGAACGAAAAGGCATTTTAAAGTCGCTCCACAGCCAAGAAGAAAAGGGACATCACAAGAACTCGACGGCCACCGTCAAAGCGGAGCCACTCGATTTCTTGAACATCGATAACATTCAGATGTATTTGCGTGAGATCGGAAAAATTCCGCTGCTCACCGGTGAAGAGGAGATCGCTCTCGCAAAGCGTAAGGAAAAGAACGATAAAGAAGCGGAACGCGCGCTCATTGAAGCGAACCTTCGCTTGGTGGTTTCGATCGCGAAGAAGTTTACGGGGAAGTCGTTGTCACTGCTGGATTTGATCCAAGAAGGAAACATCGGTCTCTTCCGTGCCGTGAAGAAATTCGAATATCGTAAAGGGTTCAAGTTCTCTACCTACGCCACCTGGTGGATTCGTCAGGCGATCACCCGCGCTCTTGCGGATCAGTCGCGTACTATTCGTATTCCGGTGCACATGGTCGAAACGATCAACAAGTATCAGCAGATCGAACGCGAACTCATTCAGGAACTTGGCCGCGAACCGTTGCCTGAAGAAATTGCTGCAGAAATGGGGCAGGACGTGGAGAAGGTACGGCACATTATCAAAATTTCGCAGGACACCGTGTCTCTTGAAACCTCGATCGGTGATGACGATGATGGCGACACCACCCTCGCGGACTTCATCGAAGATTCGAAGAACTTGCCACCAGACCGAGCCGCCGCGCTTCAGCTCTTGCGTGATTACGTCCGTGATATCATCAAAGATCTCAATCCACGTGAACAGAAGATTCTCGAAATGCGCTTTGGGTTGATCGATGGCGTCGGGCATACGCTTGAAGAAGTGGGAAAAGAGTTCGACGTCACGCGCGAACGTATTCGTCAGATCGAAGCGAAAGCGCTGGAGAAGATTCAGCAGCACGCCTCAGTGCGAAAGTTGGTGGATTATTAGGAAAAGGCCTCCCATGCGGGAGGTTTTTGATAGAAAAAACCCGCACGGGGGATCGTGCGGGGTGGGTCAGGAGCGGTTCCGCTTCTGTCGCTCGCGCAGCCTCTTGGCGAGGCCTTCTTCGGAGTAGCCGAAGTCTTTGAGGGTGCAATCCGCGAGCTCGAGGGCGCGGCGAAGGTTCGGGAGGAGATCGGAAGAGCGTCGTGTAGGGAA
>CALBSL010000123.1 GCA_937968025.1 uncultured bacterium | reverse complement strand
CATCACCCAGATCTGTTTTGAGGGTCACGGTATCGCCACCATTATTTAGACGAGATGATTTGAGGTGAAAGCGAAGGGTGAGTGATGGTTCATCCCAGAGAAGGGCGGTTGACGTCGTGATTTTCACCAGCGAACTTTGTGCGTCGTGGAGCGACCAGCCTAGGAGTCGGTGTGAACTCGAAGGAGTAAGTCCGTAGAAGGCCACCCATTCCGGACCTTCGAGCGGATAGGGGGCGATCATCGCAAGACAGATGGTGGATGTAGGAAGGGGAGGCGCTGGCGTTTGTTCATCAACGATGGTTGGAGTGTTCGTGGTGGATGGGGTTAATGAGGTGTCGAGCGTAGATGTTGGTAGAGAGGTATGTGTACTTGATGGTATGTCTACAAAATCAATGAATTCCATCGAAGGTGTTGTGATGGAGGGGGAAGCATCCAGGGGAGGCGCGTCGATGAGCGTGGTGGTTGCTGTGAAGGGCTCGAGCGGCTCAACAGGTATCGTGAGTTGCTCCGTTGGTGGAGGTGAGAGGAGGAGAAGCGGATCAGGTGATGGAATGAGTTCATCTGCGAACGCCGACGCTGGTGTAATGAGCAGGGCGCAGGCCGTAAAGACGGCAACAAGTCGATGGGTAAGCATAGGGTACTTCTTACTCCGTTCCACAGTTTTGAATCCGGTCTGTGGATAAGCGAGAATTGTTCAATGAATTCAAGGTGCTTGACCGCACGCCGCATCCGTTCTATTTTTGTTCTAGATATGAAACGCCCACTCACGCCAAAACAAAAAGATGTTCTCGACTTCATCATCGAGTACCGACAAGAGCAGGGCTATGCGCCGTCGTTCCGTGAGATCGCCTTGGCGCTGCAGCTCGCTTCGCCTTCAACGGTCCATGTTCACGTACAAGCGTTGAAGGAACGTGGCTACCTCCACCAGACTGATGAAACGTCTGCTCGAGATCTCGCTCCTACTGATCGTGCCGTGAAGTGGGGAACGAGCGTCCTCCTGCCACTGAAGGGGTTGATTACCGCCGGTGTTCCTATTGAAGCAGTGGAAGAGCGTGAGTCTATCGCGGTTCCTGTTGAGCTTGCGCCCGCGCACGATCGAGGATTCGTCCTTCGGGTAAAAGGAGATTCCATGATCGAAGAAGGTATTTTTGATGGCGACTTTGTCGTGTGTGAAGAGCGGTCAACGGCGCAGAACGGCGATGTTGTGGTGGCACTTATCGGAAGAACAGAAGCGACCTTAAAAAAATACTACAAAGAAGCAAACCGAATTCGTTTACAGCCCGCCAATAAAACCATGCATCCTATTTTTTCTAAGGATGTACTCGTGCAAGGAATCGTTCGTGGCCTCATTCGTTCTTACTCCTAGCTTGCTTGTATGATCTTTCAACGCATTGCTCAGCCCGTTGATGTTCTCGTGGCATTTCGCGAGAATCGTCCTGAACCAATGATGTTTCGTTGGGGAAATAAGCACTATCAAGTTCGTCGTGTAAAAACCATCTACTCTGAGCAGAGTGAGATCGGGAAGAAAATCATTTTTTCGGTGTCAGATGATCGCGACGTGTTTCGTCTCTCGTTTCGCTCGGACACCATGCGTTGGTGTCTTGAAGAAAAAGGCTCGATCGATGTATTTCCTGGTGCTGAGGTGTCTGATGCGCTGAATCAGCTTGCCGTGTAGAAAGAAGAAAGGAATAAAAAACAAATTCCCCAACCACGTGGGCTTGGGGAATATGCGGAAGCGTTTAGCGCTTCTTTGACTTCTTGGCTGCCTTCTTTTTTGGAGCTGCCTTGCGGACAACCTTCTTGGCTGCCTTGCGGACAACTTTCTTGGCGGCCTTCTTCTTTGCTGGCATAGGAAAGGGCGAAAGAACTACGTTCCGGTTAGATCTCGGAATCGATGTTCGTTGCATGCGACCATGCAAGCGATCATGTCATTAGTATAGCACACATACATACGTGTCAAGAAATTTTGTGTGTATAAATCTCGATTCAATTTTGCAATGCCGGTACATTCGTTACATGCGTGATGTAATGAATGTCGTTCCAGCCGTTACGCATTTCTTTTTGCTGTAAGAAGGGACTTCTGTTTTTACATCAACACATCTAGTTCTAAGGAGTGGTATGAGAGATGGTGCTCATCAGAACGATCGAGGGATCGTTACGCGTCATCGTCGATTGTATCCGAGCAACATCATTCAAATGGTATAGCGGTGTGTCATCGTCTAAGCGTGAGCATGTAGAATCTCCTCTTGGTTGTGTTCGGCTAATGAGTTGAGCATATCCTGTGCGATCATTTTTTTGTTTTAAGATTCGAACTTGTTTCCTGTGGGCTATAGGCCAGGTGCTTGAGACCGCTGGTACTGGCTCTAATAAAGTGATTTAGTCGGTAGTAATCCTCACTCTATCCACAGGATAGGGTGTTTTTTGATCAATTTTTCGCTAAACATAGCCAATTGCTTGACAAAAGATGGTATTTTTGCTAAACTGGTTGATGGATAAGAACGTGCGAGAGTCCTTCCGAAGGTCGGGAAGAGGCGTAGCGCAAACGAGTATCCATTTCTCATTTTTCCCCACTTCCCAACCTATGTCCGTGAAGCTTTTCGTTGGAGGCATTCCTTACCGCATGACGGTGGATGAACTCCGCGAAGTATTTTTGCAGGCCGGAGAAGTGACGGACGTCTTCATTCCAATGGACCGTATGACCGGTCGCCCACGTGGTTTCGCCTTCGTTGAGATGGCAGACCAGGAAGGCGCCGACAAGGCCATTGCTATGTTCCACGATCAGGAAGTCGGTGGTCGCCGCGTCGCGGTGAACATCGCACGTCCTCTCGAGGATCGTCCGCCACGTGCTCCACGCATGTAATAACAGTACCCCGGTGTTTCACCGGGGTTTGTTATTGTAAGAGACTCGCTTTAGGCAAAAAAAATCGACGGTTAGGTCGAGTGGAGGCGGAGACGATAGACATTGGTTTCGATGAGGGCGAAGCCGAGGGACTGGTACAGCGCGTTTGCAGCGATCCGTTCAGGCTTACTCGTCAGCTGGAGGCGCTGGTAGTTGTGGCTGCGCGCCTGTGCGATGAGATTCTCCATCAAATACTGTCCATACCCTCGCTTCCGGAAGCTTGGATGAACAACAACGGACTCAATGATGCCGAACAGGCCATAGAAGTCTCGTGCTCGAACGAGCGCGCCGACACCCTGAATCGTCTTGTTCGCATCCCGTAGACAAGCGATCGACGCTCCGTCTTTGATCATAGCGATGATCAGACCGAGCGTTGTATCAGGGCTTTCTGCTGAGAGATATTGGTGCAATAGACGATTGATGGCGTCAGCATCGTGCACCATCGGGTAACGAAGCCATTCGAATTGGAGTCTTGAAGGCGTGACCGTGCTCATGTGAGTACCTCCGCACACGTCTTATCAAAAACCGAACCATTCGGTCAAGGGTTCGGTATTTTTTTACTGAAACGGTATGTAACGCTATCCCAACAGCTCTTTCCGTAGGAGATCTTCTGCGCTCTTCGGATCTACCCGTCCTTCCGTCGCCTTCATCACCTGTCCGACAAACCACTTGAGGACTGCTTCTTTGCCGTTACGCACTTGCTCTGTTTGTGTTGGATTTGCGGCAATAATATCGCGAATAGCGTCCTCGATCGCGCTTGCATCACCCATCTGTCCCAGTGAGTGCTCTTCAAGCAGGTGTGATGGATCGGCGCCGGTTTCAATCATCAGGGTAAGCAGCTTCTGCGCGTTGGTGCTATTGATTGTTCCTTCGAACACGATCTGAAGGAATTCAGCCATATTCTCGGCATCGATCTTTGCGTCGGCGAGATGTAGATGGCGTTCTGCGAGCAGCCCCGCGAGTTTATTCAACAACCAATTGCTGAAAAGCTTCGCCACCTCTGCTCGTCTTGCAGCGAGAAGCTCTCCGCCGGAAGTACCTGATGTATCGCGCGCTTCAAGCCATCCGCCAAGCTCTCCCATGGTTTGTTCTGCGAATGAGGTCCATCCTCGTTCGACGATGAGGCGAGCATCGTCTTTTGTGAAGTTGTACTCGTCTTGAAGACGAAAGCGTGTTTCTGCGGGGAGCTCTGGCAGGCGGGCACGTTCTTCTTCGCGAACGCGTACGAGATCGATGTCAGGGAGATCGGGTTCAGGGAAATATCGGTAGTCCGCACTCGTTTCCTTGCTGCGCTGCGACACGGTTTCATTACGAACATCATCCCAGCCGCGCGTTTCCGAGGCGACTATTCCATTAGCGTTATAGATCGCTGATTGTCGCTCAATTTCAAATTGAATTGCGCGCTCCACAGAGCGGAACGAGTTCATGTTTTTTATCTCGACTTTGGGGTTGAAGTCTCGTTGGAGCGCATGTCCATCTTCATCAATGGGGAGAAGTGAGATATTTGCATCGCAGCGCATGTAGCCCTTCTCCATGTCAGCATCAGAGGCATGAATAGCTCGAAGGAGAGCCTGAAGCTCCTGCAGGAACGTCTTCGCTTCTTGTGGTGAGCGAATATCAGGCTCGGTAACAATTTCAAGCAGGGGAGCGCTTGCACGGTTATAATCAACGAATGTTGCTCCTGTGGCCGTATCATGAATATTTTTTGCCGCGTCTTCTTCAAGGTGTGCTCGAGTAATGCCGATGGTTCGCGTTCCGTCGGCGGCGAGTGATGATTCGATTTGAACGGCTCCCCCCTGAACAATCGGGTGATCGTACTGTGTGATTTGGTATCCTTTTGGCAGATCCGGGTAGAAATAGTTCTTTCGATCAAATGAGGCGCGATCTGGGATAGTGCTATTCAGGGCGAGTCCGACGCGAATCCCAAGCCGGATCGCTTGTTCATTCACCGCCGGCAAAGCGCCGGGTTGACCTGTGCAGACCGGGCAAATAGCGGTATTAGGCGGGGTTATTTCCGGGACGTTCGGACAACGGCAAAACATCTTTGTCGCCGTTTTGAGACGAACATGGATTTCAAGGCCGATAATTGAGGCGTAGCGCATGAAGTGAGCTTAGCAAAGCAGGTTGCTTTCTAGCAACATCCAGGGCGTGAGACGCGGGCTACGTCGTTTCTGGTTCGTAGGTATCGACGAGTGAGCGATACAGAATCGCCTGTGAAACAATCAAAAATGGTGTGGCGATACTGGCTACAAGTGAATCTTGTAACTGTGTGATCGAGAATGCCCGCAATGAATCGGTGCTCACGATGCCATCTATCAAAAGCGAACGGGTGAGTTGGCCAAGGTTTTGCTGCGCCTCTCCTCCAAAAATAAAGCTGAAAATAAGAGAGAGACAGAAGGTGATCAAGAAGAGAATCCCTAAAAAACTTGCGCCCGCAAGGATGCTTCGACCGACAACCGGCCACCAGCGTCGACGAACAAGGGCAAACGAAGCATCGAGAGCTTGGAGTCCGCGGACGTCCTTTTCTATCAGGACAAAGCTTGCAAACATGAGACTAAAGAACAGCCAAATGCCAGGAATGACAAAGGCGATTGCTCCCCCAAGTAGCGCGATCCCAACAAGGATATTGATCCAAAAAAGCGGAAGGACAAGCTTCCATCCAACGTGAGGATGCGTAGCGATGTACCCCTCTTCTTTGGGGTTTTGTGCAAGCGCAAGTTTAATGAGTCGAACTTGTACCCAGGTGAGAAGTACGAGCTGCAATATGCGTGAAAGAATGAGATTCCAGGTCCAGACGCTTTGAAGTTCGAGGGTGACGG
>CALBSL010000122.1 GCA_937968025.1 uncultured bacterium | reverse complement strand
GCAGCGCATCCTGTTCGAAGGACCGGTTTCCGGTCTTCTGTGTCGACCCGTCGGTTCTCAGGATCGACTCGTCTTTCCTGAGTGAGACGCTCTTGTCCCGGCTTGTTCGCTCGCTGGGATTTTTTCTCCATCGAGAAAGATCCTGGGGTTGAACCTCTTGACACGAGCGTTTCAGCACCCGTGTGAGTGTGGTAAGGTGAAATAGAACGAAAATAGAACACCCATCTTTATGACAAAAAAAACCACTCAAGAACAGGAAGGAAAAAAGCAGGCCCTACAGCTGGCGATGGATCAAATCCAAGAGCGCTTTGGTGATGGCTCGATCATGCGTCTCGGAGAGGCAAGAAAGATGCAGGTGGAAGCTATTCCTACCGGCTGTCTCTCGCTTGATCTCGCGCTTGGGGTCTTTGGTGTCCCGCGTGGTCGTATTATCGAGGTGTATGGTCCAGAATCTTCTGGAAAAACAACGCTCGCTCTTCATATTGTTTCTGAGGCGCAAAAGCGAGGTGGCGTGTGTGCCATTGTGGACGCAGAACACGCACTCGATCCAGACTATGCACGAAAAATTGGGGTCGACATTAAGCAGGTGCTTATTTCGCAGCCAGATACGGGAGAGCAGGCGCTCGACATCGTAGAAACGCTGGTGCGCTCCAATGCGACGGACGTGATCGTTGTTGACTCGGTCGCCGCTCTTACGCCAAAAGCTGAACTTGAAGGCGAAATGGGAGATCAGCACATGGGACTGCAGGCTCGTTTGATGAGCCAGGCGCTGCGCAAGCTCACCGCGATCATTTCTCGCTCGAACACGATCGTGGTCTTTATCAACCAGATTCGCCAAAAGATCGGGATCGTATTCGGGAACCCAGAAACGACCACCGGAGGCAACGCGCTTAAGTTTTACTCCTCCGTTCGTATCGAGGTTCGTCGGTCGGCACAGATCAAAATGGGAGAAAAGATTATTGGAAACCGAACGAAGGTGAAAATCGTGAAGAATAAAGTAGCCGCTCCATTTAGAACGTGTGAGTTTGACATTATGTACAATGAAGGGATTTCTGTCGCTGGAGACCTGTTGGATACAGGTGTCGAGATGAGTGTCGTACAGAAATCGGGAAACTCCTACTCGTTTAACGGAGAGAAGCTTGGGGTTGGCCGTGAGAATGCGAAGGCGTTCCTGAAAGACCGCCCAGAAATGCTCAAACAGATTCGCGAGAAGTGTATT
The DNA here is from genome assembly GCA_937968025.1 of uncultured bacterium. GTDB lineage: Bacteria > Patescibacteriota > Patescibacteriia > 2-12-FULL-60-25 > 2-12-FULL-60-25 > JAGOUA01. Next base: position 5,534 of record CALBSL010000122.1, on the reverse strand, counting down.
AGTACCTGGCAAGAACGTGAAAAAGCGGATCCAAAGACCGGTGTCGTTCCTCCAGCGGATGACGAGGGAGGTGATGAATCCGAGCCATCAGAAGACTAGACCGGTTCACGCATGGTGTTTGGGTGAGCGCACGCCAATGGAGGACGTATACCTCCGTTGGCGTGCTTGTTCCTTCGTGATTTTCGCTTTTTGCGCTATACTTTGAGGCGTCTCCTTCCACCCATGTCTCGCTCTTCCTCTTTCTGGTCATCGCTCGCGTTGAATGAACGTACCCAGCGCGGACTCGCCGCATTGCTGCTCGTATTTGTAGCGCTATTAATCGCTCTTGGTTTTTTTGATGCGGCTGGTTGGTTTGGCGCCTCGCTCCAGCAGGGTCTTGGGTATGTTTTTGGCTGGGATAGGATCTTGTTTCCTCTGATTCTCCTGTTTTGGGCGTACGATGTGTTGCGTCCCGAGCTTGAGTTGCTCCAGACCCGCTCGATCATCGGTCTGAGTTGTGTATTTTTATCGCTTAACCCACTCGTTCATCTTTGGACATTTGGATCGACGTCGCGTGTTCCTGACGCGGCGCTGATTGATGCCGGTGGTAAGCTTGGCCAGCTGCTCGCCGGTCTCTTGGTTGGGTTTATCGGTATGGCAGGCGCCATCGCTCTCTGTATCGCGTTGTTACTTGCCGCCATCATGCTCATCTTCCATATCGGTCTGGAAGAGGTGCTGTTTTTCTTACGCTATCTTGGTCGTGCGGCCGAGTGGACCTATGAGGCGGTCTCACAGCCGATCCGCGCCTGGCTTGATAAGCGCGTGATGCTGGAGAAAGCGCCAGCCGGGTTCACGTCGGCGGCCGTTCTTTCGGCGGAAGCTGTTTCAGAAGAGTTGGAGGAGGAGCCTGCAGACATGGATATTCCTCAAGATGAAATGGAAGAAAGCGAGGAGGAGCTCATTGAAGAGGATGAAGATGAGCTCCAGGATGAGGAGGAGGATGAAGCTCCTGTGGCCCCACCAAAAAAACGATCCAAGAAAGCGTACCCACGCGTTGATATCCCGTTCGATTTGTTTGAGGTTCGTGATCAGAAGCCAATGATCGGGAATCCAAAGCACATTGAAGACGTCATTCGAAAAACGCTCGCCGCGTTCGGCATTCCCGTTGAATCTGCGGGGCATGCTGCCGGTCCAACCGTCACGCAATACATGGTTAAACCTTCTGAAGGGATCAAGGTGTCGAGAATTGTTGGGCTTCAGAATGACTTGGCGCTGGCCCTTGCTGCGCAGAGTCTCCGTATTGAGGCACCAATCCCAGGCAAGCCGTATGTTGGTATCGAGGTTCCGAACCAGTCTGTGGCCACGGTTGGCATGCGCGAGATGCTTGAATCGAAGGAATTCCGTGATCGCAAGAACGACTTTCAGTTTATTCTTGGGAAGGATGTATCCGGAAAGCCTGCTTTCGCGGACATCACAAAAATGCCTCACGCGCTGGTTGCTGGCGCCACCGGTTCGGGAAAATCCATTTTTTTGAACGTCTTGATCATGTCGTTGCTGTATTCCAATCGCCCGGACGACCTCAAGTTCATCATGGTGGATCCGAAGCGTGTGGAAATGCAGATGTATAACGGCGTGCCGCACTTGCTTACCCCGGTTATCACAGACATTGGCGAAGCGGTGAATGCGCTCAAGTGGTGTGTTCGTGAAATGACTCGCCGGTATGGGCTTTTGCCGAGCGTGAATGCGAAGAACTTGGCCGACTACAATCTTCGTGTGGCCCCAGAAGAGAAACTTCCTGTCATCGTGTTTGTCATCGACGAGTTAGCCGACCTCATGATGACCTCGAAGAATGAGATTGAAGGACCGATCGTGCGTCTCTGTCAGATGGCGCGTGCTGTTGGTATCCATCTAGTGCTCGCGACCCAACGCCCATCGGTCGATGTGATTACGGGACTCATTAAGGCGAACGTCCCAACACGCATTGCCTTCGCGGTTGCCTCGGCGGTGGATTCAAAAACGATTCTCGATCAGGTGGGGGCGGAGCGTCTCCTCGGTCGTGGTGACATGCTCTTCTCGTCGTCTGAGCTTCCTCAGCCACGGCGTATTCAAGGAGCGTTCATCTCTGACCAGGAGATTGTGGAGGCGGTTGATTTCCTCAAATCAGCCTACGGACCCGGGGATTACGATCTCACGGTGACGGAGCGTCGAGATGGGAGCGGAAGTGTGATGGGTGGCGGAGAAGAGGGCGGTGACGATTCCGACCCACTGCTCGCAGAAGCGTGGAACGAGGTGCTTCGCGCTGGTCGCGCTTCAGCGTCTTTGCTGCAACGTCGGCTGAAGGTGGGGTATTCACGCGCGGCCCGTATTCTCGATGAGATGGAACAGCAGGGATGGATTGGTCCAGAGAATGGTTCTAAGGGTCGTGAGCTGCTGCGCAAATCTGCCGCCGGACAACAAATGGAATTGCCAGAGGTAGAAGGCGGTTCAGATGTGGCTCCACGTGGTCAGGATGTGTACTACGATCTGTAGCGTATGTCCTTCGTCATGAAACGCGTGCACGAATCGGGGGCGCTCAAGGATGATCTCCGTGAGCTGCGTGAGCGTGCACAGCTGACTATTGAACAGGCGTCGTCCGTTACGAAGGTGTTGCCATCAGTGATTCGATCTTGGGAAGCGGGGGATTGGCTCGACTGTAGCAGCGATCCTTCGTATGTCGAGCGGATGATTTTGACCTACGTTCGCCATTTTGGGGGTCGTGCATCGTTTTTTCAGAAAAAGCTGCGCGAAGAACTTGGTGGAATGGCGGTGGAACCAGTGCGTGCCAAAATTCTCGCCATGCGACCATTTCAAGGGTTTGATATCAAATGGAGTGCTCGTGCTCGAGCGTTGCTGATGGGAGCGGTATTCGTCTGTAGCTTGAGTTTTTACATGGTGGCTCAAGCGAAGGCGATTGCGGAACCGCCATCGCTTCAGATTCTTTCTCCGCAAGACGGCATGCGCCTAGAGCGACCCGTAGTCCGTATCGAGGGAAAAACGCAGCCAGAAACCACGGTGTTCGTGAATGAGCGGCCAGCTTCGATTCGTGAAGACGGCTCGTTTTCTATCGATCTTGATGTGCCGCGGGGAGCAACGGAGATTCTTGTTCGGGCAAAAAAACGGCACAGTCGTGAGGCGCAGGCCATGGTCCATGTGGTGTATGAACGAGATGTCGAGTCTACCGAGGAATTATAAAAAAAGGACCCTGAGACATCAGGGTCGGCTGCGGACGAGTGAGCGGAGCACGTCATCCGCGAGGAGCGAGCCGAGGACCATGCAGGCACAGGCTCCGAGGTGGTACCGCTCCGGCACCAAGAGAAGCACGAGGACGATCCCAATCAGTGTTCCGGCGTAAACGTTCATCTTTTTGCGCATCCGTCTGGAGAGGGTGAGTGGTTCCGTAGGGACGATGGCGGTACGTTCTGCGAGCGGGTCGCTTCGATCCGGTGGCAGCAGATCACCATGGATCGAGCGCATGTCTGCTAACGCTGACGCAATAACGGCCTCAATTCGCCACGCTATTTTGAGGAGTATTTCGGTCACACATTCCCCGCTGTTCACCATGAATGAGCGTGAACAGGAACCGTATAGTCTCACAAATCGCGCTCTTTGTCAACGGTGACAGGAGAAACACAAACCCCCGAAATCGGGGGTTGAGTGTTAGGCGTTGTTGCCGAGCTTGGCCATGAGTTCGTCGTAGGCCTTGGCGTCTTCGCGCTTCAAGTACTTCATCTGACGGCGGCGTTCGCCAACCTTCTTGATGAGACCGCGGCGGGAGGAGTGGTCCTTCTTGTGGGTCTGCAAGTGCTTGATGAGTTCGTTGATTTCCGCGGAGAGAAGGGCGATTTGAATCTGTGGGGAGCCCGTGTCCGTCGCGTGAGTCTTGAACTTTTGAATGACTTTTGTCTTCAATGATGCTTCCAACATAGGAATAGATTACCTGAACGAACGTTTGTTCTATGGGCTTTACCCACACAACACACCTTCGTCTTCGCGCGAACGAGAGCGGAGCCCTCGAAGCGTCGTCAGGAGAATAAAGAGGTTCTTTGCAGAACGGCTGTATTCTAAGAAAAAGACGTGGTTTTGTCAAGAATCAGCCATTTTTCTCTCCCGAGCGGTGTTTTTCTCCCGCTTGTCGGCTTACCCCATTCTTGGTACAACTCCCTTGTTTTCTCTATGTCTACACGCATGTTTCAGGACTACGAGTCTCGTTGGCAGCGCCAATGGGAGCTCGATCAGATCTATAAGGCAGACGCACGACCGGATGCTGAGCGTTTTTTTGGCTTGATTGAATTCCCGTTTCCTTCGGGAGACGGTCTCCACGTGGGGCATGTTCGGCCGTTTACTGGCGTTGATGTCGTGACGCGTAAACAGCGCATGATGGGTAAGAATGTCTTGTTCCCAATCGGTTGGGACGCCTTCGGACTCCCAACGGAAAACTACGCCATTAAAAACAAGGTTCGACCACAAGATGCTACCGCAAAGAACGTCGCGAATTTCACCCGCCAGATGCAGTCGCTGGGTTTGGCTTTTGACTGGTCTCGCGAAGTAAACACGACCGATCCCGAGTACTTCAAATGGACGCAGTGGCAATTTTTACAGTTCGTGAAGCAAGGGATGGCGCACAAGGCGATCACGGAGATCAACTGGTGCCCAAAATGTAAAATCGGGCTCGCCAACGAAGAAGCGCAGGGCGGGGTCTGTGAGCGCTGTGGGAATCCTGTTGAGAAGCGTGAAAAGTCGCAATGGATGATTTCGATTACGGACTATGCGGAACGTCTCGTGAAAGATTTGGACAAGGTCGACTATCTCGACAAAATTAAGGCACAGCAGAAAAACTGGATCGGCAAGAGCGAAGGCGCAACCATCCGCTTTGCGACGGAGCAAGGATCCACTATTGAGGTATTTACGACGCGTCCGGACACGCTCTTCGGTGTGACCTATGTCGTGCTTGCGCCAGAGCATGCGCTGGTTGATACGCTGACCACGCCAGAGCAGCGAGCTGCGGTGGGGGCGTATCGCGCTGAAGTAGCACGTACGACGGATGAGCAGCGTTTAAACGAAAATCGACCAAAAACAGGAGTGTGGACAGGTGGTTATGCGATTAACCCAGTGAACGACGAACGTGTTCCGGTCTGGATCGCGGATTACGTCCTTGCCAATTACGGAACTGGTGCCGTCATGGCCGTTCCGGCGCATGACGAAAGGGATTTTGCCTTCGCCAAGGAGTTCTCGCTGCCGGTCAAGCCGGTGATCGTGCCGGTCGGATAGACCGTGGCCGCGGGCGCCGTGTAGCTCGTCACCCAGGTGTCGTCGGCGGCAGACCAGCGCACCGTGAACAGGATGTTGCCGGGGATTGTCTTGGTCGCCCCATCGGCGCCTCCGTCGATTCCGTCGCCGGCATCCGGCGTCAGGATGATCCCGTTCGCCGCGCTGAGACCCTTCATCTCGAGGTGGTAGCCGTCGCCCACCGTCGAGCCGGCCGGAAGCGTCGCCGTGCGGGCGGCACCGCTGGTGCT
>CALBSL010000121.1 GCA_937968025.1 uncultured bacterium | reverse complement strand
CCTATCTCGGAGCACTTTCGTCTGACTTTTTGAAGGAGCAGCGACGACTTGAGCGAAAAATGGAGGAAATGGCTGGTGAGGTCTTCAATCCAGCTTCTCCGCAGCAGTTGAGCCGGATCCTGTTCGAGACGCTGAAGCTCCCCTCTTTAGGGATTAAACGTGGAAAGAATGGGTTCTCAACGGCCGCTGATGCACTCGAAAAACTCCGCGGACAGCACCCAATCATTGAAGCGGTAGAAGGGTATCGAGAGGTTTCGAAACTGCTTTCCACCTACATTCATCCCCTTCCTGGGCTGGTTGATCGCCACGAACGTATTCACACGACGTTTCACCAAGCGCTCGCTTCCACCGGGCGACTCTCGTCTACCGATCCTAACCTGCAAAACATCCCGATTCGAACGGAGCTTGGCAGAAAGATTCGAAAGGCGTTCGTTGCCGAGCCTGGTACGGTGCTTCTTGCCTGCGATTACGCCCAGATTGACCTGCGTGTTGCGGCGGCGCTTTCAAAAGATGCGGCATTGATTCAGGCCTTCGTTGATGGAGAGGATATTCACCGGACGACAGCAGCAGCCATGTGGCAAGTAGGATTGGATGCGGTGACGCCGGATCAACGACGTGCAGCGAAAGCGGTGAACTTTGGTGTGTTGTACGGTCAGGGGGCGTTCGGGTTATCGGAAGTAGCGGGGGTGAGTTTTGCGGAAGCGAAAGAGTTTATTCAGCGCTATTTTACGGTGTATCATCGGTTGCGTGAGTATCTCGATGAGATCAAGGAGTCTGCTCGTGAAAAAGGGTACGCGGAAACCTTCTTTGGACGCCGTCGAGCGATTCCAGAGCTCTTTTCCGGGATGCCGGCGGTTCGTGCTGGGGGTGAACGCATGGCGATGAACATGCCGATCCAGGGCACAACGGCAGATTTGCTCAAGCTCGCCATGATCGCGATCGATGCACAGCTGCCGCAGTGGTCATCAACAGCAAAAATGACGCTTCAGGTCCATGATGAATTGGTGTTTGAGGTTGTGGCGGATGAGGTGTCTGTCCTCGTGCCTCGACTCCGCGAGTGTATGGAGACCGTTGTGGATCTTGGAGTACCGCTAAAGGTGGAGGCGAAGCAAGGAACGAACTGGGAAGAGATGTCAGAAATCAAGCGATAACGAAGAACTTGCCGAAAGAGAACACCCCTCGTACGATCGAGGGGTGTTATTAGTCTGCGTAGGGCCGGACACGTTTCATGCGCTCAAAAAAGCGCAGGAGTTAGAGCGTGCCTATCGTGAAAAATACGACCCTTCCGGAACCTCCATTGAACGCCTGAGCGATACGAAGCCACTCGAAGCTATTCGCTCTCGCATGGGAGGTGGTCTTTTTGCGCAGCGATCGTTTATCCGTGCAACGGGGCTTGTTGCGACTTGGAAAAAAGCTGATTGGGCGACGGCGGCTGAGGTGTTCGCCAGAGATGTCGACGGAACGATCGTGGTGACGGTTGAAGAGGAGCTCTCTCAGGATGAAGAGGCGGCTATTCAGGCGTGGCCGAAGGCGAAGGTGTATCGTCACGCTCCGCTGCTTGGGGCGGCTTTTCTCCGCTGGGCGGAGACGACGGCTCTTTCTGAGGGGGTAGCGTGGGAAGCAGGACTAGAGCAATTTGCAAAAACGATTGAGGGGGATAGCTGGTCGTTCTGGAATGTTCTTCCGCGCTGGAAAGCAACAAAAACGGTTCCAGATGTGGCAGAGAGTGAACTTTCGCCGTTTGTGCGTGCTGAGCAATTCATGAAAGAAGCGGTGCGCGAGCGGGCCTATCTGGGTGCCGAATCCGATATCGCGGGGTTATTTGTTCAGCAAGCGCGACAGGCGTTACGTGTGGCGGCGCAAGTGCCCGATTCGCGGATGCCGGTATTCGCGCAGCGTAAGTGGCAGCGTCTCAGCAATGATCAACAGCAGCGCCTGGTTGAGCGATTCGTACAAGCGCAAAAAAGCTTCATCCGACAGCGCCAAGGCTTGATGAAAGAGGGCGAAGAAGTGCTAGGAAGCTAAGCGCGGCAGAGAAAAAATACCCGAATGGGTATTTTTTACTTGGCGGATGCGTTGAGCGCGCGATGTGCGCGGGAGAGAAGACGAGCGGCCTTGTTGCGATGGATGACATGCTTCTTGGCAGCTTTTGCGGTGGTCTTCTGGAGCTTCAGAACAGCTTCTCGTGCTTCAGCGGACTTGCCTTCTTTGACGAGGGGCTTCCAGTTGCGTTCGAGGGCTTTGACGTGCGTCTTCAAGCGCGCGTTGCGGGCGGCACGGCGATGGTTCTTGCGCAGATCTTTGATGGCGGCGTGTTTATTTGGCATAGAGAATGTGAGCATACTATCGAAAGACGCTATTCTCGTCAATATCGAGCGAATTCACCCCTAGACGCCCAGGGGCGGCGAATCGCCATTGGAGCCGAGGAATCGACGGTATGCGGGGGTGGCCCATTGACGCGGCCAAAGAGGTGTCGCTATACTTGCGCCACGTCTCCATAGTTCAAAGGGATAGAACAAGGGACTCCTAAGCCCTGGATAGTGGTTCAATTCCACTTGGAGACACCATGCCTAGATTGTGCGACACATTATTGTGCGACACATAGGGCCACGAAGACCGAACTTATCCACAGGCAATTTCTTTGCTAAGATAAGCAAAAAAATTGAACGACCGATAAAAAAGGCCTGCAAAAGTGGATTAACGTTTCACGTGAAACGTAAAACCAAATTTACAGGGGTTTTTGCTCAAAAGCTCCCCTATCGGGGTGTTTCGGACAAAATGGTGTCATGAGGGTGAGATCACATCTATGGGCCGATAGCTCAGTTGGTAGAGCGCTGCATTCGCATTGCAGAGGTCAGGGGTTCGACTCCCCTTCGGTCCACCATAAAAAACTCCGGGCAGCCCCCGGAGTTTTTGTTGCGCGTTTAAATGGTTCTGTATAAATGGTGAGCAGGGATGGTTCAGGTGAACATCTGTCGGAACTCAGTATTGCGTTGATACCACCTGCTAATGACGCACGAGCACTACGGCGGATGCGCAGCGGCTACGCCATGCGCTGAGCATCCGGATACGCAAGAATCGGTTAAAGTTATCCACAGATGGCTACGGAGAAGAAAATAGAGAAATGTTCCACGTGAAACATTTCTCTATTTTGATTTAGATAGATCAAAAGTAGAACAAATAGATTGAAGGTTAGGCAAAATTTGATTATGTATATCCTAAGTTAGAAAAAATTGCGCAATGTTTCACGTGGAACATTGCGCAAAAAAGATACGGGGTTATCCACACATCCATTTTTCATCTGTGGATTTCTTTTTTGGCATACAACCGGTCGGCCAGGTCGTCCAAGGTTGATGGTACAGGGAGGCGTCCTACGTTAAGGGTTGCGAGGCGGGAGAAGGAAAGAACTGAGGGGGGGGGGGGCTT
>CALBSL010000120.1 GCA_937968025.1 uncultured bacterium | reverse complement strand
CGAGCTTCCGTTGTCGTCACCTCGCTCTCGAGATGGGTGCGGAGGTGGGCGGCGAGCGCCAGCTGGACGAGCCGCGGCATGAGCCGAGGCTCGATGGACCCCTGCGCATCCCGGAGGCCGGCGATCTGGGTCTGTGCGACACTCACTCGCCGCTCGACGTCCTGGAAGCGATGCGCAAGCTCGCCCATGAGGGTCATCGTTCGCCGATGGCGACGATCCTGGCAGCGGAACTCCGTGAGCGGTTGATTCTGCATGCTCGCGAGCGTGCGGAGGTAGTCGATCGACGCATCGTTCTGGCCGAGCCAGACGTGGGTCTCGCCGCGCGACGCGCAGGCGATGCAGGCCTCTCTGAGGGCCGTGTCGCGCTCCGTTCGCTCGCAGATGGTCTGCGCGTGGGCGCGGAGGCGGAGACGTCGAGCGGCGGCCGTCTCGCGAGCGGCCGCAGCGGGGTCTTCGGGCGTCGGCTCCGGCGTCGACGGAGGAGGGGCTACGTACGTCAGCACGAGCGGAGGCCGCCACCCCCCGTCCTCCTGAGGAATCCGAACCCGAGGATCAGAGGGCGGCGAGACCATCTGACCTGCCGCCAGGACCGCGAGTGGCGTCGTAGAGAGCGAGCCGGTTGCGTTGGTGGACGTCTGCGCAGACGCCATCGAAGCGATGAGGACCGAAGCGAGAACCGTCTGGAAGATCGATCGAATGAACATCCCTGCGTTCCTTCCCTACCCCGTATTGGCCATCCTTGGGGGTCCCTGGTTGTACCACGTATCTCGCCCTTCGTCAATGCTGCGAGGTCACAAAATGAAAAGTGCCCCGGTGAGAGCTTCCTTGAAGGAAGTCTCACCGGGGCAGTGGCGGTCACTGATTGATGCAGCGACCGACCATGTCGGGGTCGATCGCGAGCTCGAGCTTGATGCCGCCGGGCGCGTTGCAGAACCGCAGGGTGCCGACCTGGCTCGCCATCGCGCTGGTGCTGACACCGCCGGTCACCGAAGCGACGATGCCGCCACGAGAACCCGAGAGGACCTGCCCGGCGCTGATCGTGCCGTTGTAGAAGGCGGGGTGGAGCGGAGCCTCCGCAGAGTCACCGCACACAACGTCGGCACGGAGAGAGCCCGCCTTCCACGCGCGCACGACCATCGACCGGTTCATGGTGATGGGTGAGCGGACCTGCTGCCCGTTGCCGTCGAAGAAACGGACGTTGAGCTGCGAGGTGGTGCAGAACTCCGTGCCGTTCGAGAGGTTGGCGTAGCGCCAGACGTTGGGATCGAGCTGGAGCTGGGCCATCTGGTCACCGCCGGTCATGTTGGTGCAGACGGCGGGGCAGGCGGTCCAGGCACCGCTGTTGCAGGTCTGAGTGCCGGTGACGGACGTGCCGCCCGCGCAGGTGATGCTGCAGGACTGCGTCGTGCCGTTGGTGCAGTTGCCGCCCGAGGACGGGCAGCTTGCGCCAGCGGCGAGCTGGCAGGTGTACCCCATCCCGTTGGGGCTGCAGACGTCGTTGCCTGCGGCAGAGCCGCTGGCGCAGGGGTTGCAGCTGCCGCGGGAGACGCCGGGGGTGCACGTGGTACCGGTCGAGCCGTTCCACACGCACTCGCAGGCCGCGTAGGAGCGGCCGTCGGCGCTGCAGCGCTGCTGGGCGATGTAGCCGCTCGAGCAGGTCATGCACGAGTTCATCGTCGGCGAGTTCGGGACGCAGATCCGGGCGCCGCCGAGGTCGGCGACGCATTCGTTGGCCGTCCAGACGCCGTAGCGGCAGGTCTGGTAGCCGACGCGACCCGCCGGGCAGGCGAGCGCGGGGTTATACCTCGTCTCGCTGTCGGTGCAGACGCCGGTGGCCGGGGTGGTGCCGGCGTCCGCGGCGGTGCCGGGGACGCAGGTGCAGTCGCCGAAGCGACCGCTCGCGGTGCAGACGACGCCGGGGACATAGCCCGCGACGCAGCTGCTGCGGCCGTTGCACGTCGGGGAGGGCAAGGCCTCCCCCCGCCCGCAGGCCTCGCCGGTCGTGCCGGTGGCGCCGTTGGTGCTGTAGACCCCGCCGCAGCCCGCAAGGGCGTAGGCGAGGAGGGCGGAGAGGGTGAGACTGATGAGCTTCGTCGCCATGAGAGACCTCCTCCAGCTATCCGGCTGGCACGGTGCGGAACGTTCTTGCCTGAGGGTGCAAGGTGGAAAGGAACGCGAAGGATGAAGCACCCTTCTTTGAGGAGGCCATCGATTGATGATCTTCTCGAAGAAGAGGCGGAGCGCACCATCCGAAGATGGGCGCTCCGCAGGGACAGGGCGGGGTTCAGCGGCGGTAGCCGATGCTGATCGTGGGCATGAAGGCCGCCGACCAGCTGGCCTCGATCCCGCGGCCGTTCTGGAACCGCTCGATGGTCTGGGAGGGACCGCCGAGGAGCTCGCCGCGACCGAAGAAGCCGCTGGTACCGAAGTCCAGCTCGGCAAAGAGCCCGCCAAAGACGCTCACGCCGCGATCGGGGCCGAACCCCGGGAGGGTGATGTCCTGGCCGCCGATGTCGAGGAAGTGGACGTACCGCACGACCGGTCCGAGGCGGAACGCCTCGGTCAGTCGGAAGCTGAGGTCGAGGGCGGCCGCGTACCCGAAGATGTCGCGGTTGATGGTGGCTCCGTAGTCACCGAACACCGCCGACACCCCGAGGCCGAGACGGATGCTTCCACTGCGGTTGAGCGGCAGACCGACCTGGTAGCCGGCCCACCCCGCGTAGGAGGTGTGGCCGTTGCCGCGCAGGACGACCAGCGCACCAACGGACACCCCGTGCTCGACGGTGACCTGGGGCGCCGCCGCGGCGGACGCCGGGAGGTTCAAGCCCTCGAGGAGCCGCGCGCGGGGGCAGTTCTCAGGCGTGGGCATGGTTCCGGCGGGAAGCCGGCACCACTCCTGCGTGAGGCGGACCGTGGCAGCACCGACTCGCTCGGCGTTGCGGGCCCGCTCTTCCACCGCCGCCACACGACGAGTGAGGGCGTTGAGCCGCCCGTCCATCTCGGCGAGGCGCTCGCCCACGTTCGGGTCGGAAGCGGCCTCGGGGCGGATCTCCACCCGCTCGGCGGAGTTGGTGGACGAGCCCCCGAACACCGCAACGCAGAAGTACCCGCGGATGCGGTCACCGTCGGCGTCGACCGCCTGACGACCGGGCTCCATCGGGACCGCGCCCACGGGGCACTGGCAGCCGGCCTTGGTCAGGTCGGCACGCTCGTGGTTGCGGCAGGCGTCGCCGAGCAGCTCCTGTCCGGCGCGGGTCTCGCACCAGAGGTTGGCGTTCCCTCCGTAGTCGCCGCCGATGCACACCGGCAAGCGGAGGGGCTGGTTTCGCCCCGAGGGGCGCACCGGCGGGGTGCGACGGGTCGCGAGCTCGTGCCGGCACGTGGCCAGCTCCTCGCGAGCGGTGGTGAGCTCGCCGCGGAGGGCGGCGAGCGCGTCGCGGTCGCGACGGCTCGCCGCGGCGTCGGCGCGGCACACGGCCTCGGCCTGGTCGAGGGCCGTCACCGCCTGGGCGGCGAGGCCGCCGCAGGTCGGGCCAGCGTCGGAGGGGCTGGCCGCACTCGCCTGCTGCGTGATGCAGTTGGCGAGGGCGACCCACTGCGAGCAGGTCGCCGACCCGTTGGACGGGCCGGCCACACCGCTGCAGGCCGCGACGGAGCTGCGCAGCGCGCCGAAGTCGGCCTGCTGCGCGCCCGCCGTGGCGGGAATGAGGAAAGAGACGAGCACCATGCCCGCGAGGGCGAGGACCTTCTTCATGATCGAAACCTCCGATTGATGGCCGGGAAACGGCCGTGATTGGTGACCCGCACGAACGTCGTACGGGACAAACGGTGAAAACAGCGAAAGATGCGAGGCTCCTATCGCCTCCATTCCGATGACCATCATCGGAATCAAGGCGCGAAGGGCCCTGAAGCCGTCCCATACGCCCAGCGTGACGAGACGCTGAGGAACGGAACGGCTTCAGTGCCATTCAGATGGTAAGCTGAGAATCGAGACTTTCCTCCCTAAAAGATGTCTAAATGTATCAAAAATAGCGAGCCTTGTCAAGGGCTCGCCGGCATCCCCACCCCTTTTCTTCCCTACCGACCCTTCCGACGCGCGGGGATTTCCTTAAAAAAGAGTGATAACAGAGCCAAAAATACGCCAATCAGCCCTCCAAAGAGCCCATTTAACACAATATCGGGACGAGCGAACCAGCGCGATGGGAGCGGCGTATCGATCACCTTTGCCTGGGCGTTGTAGCCAAAGTTGGGGGTCTGCTCAATAATCTGCCGCGCCACCCCTTCGACTAAGCGCCGAGCCTGATCTCGCTCCGGATGAAAGACGGTCACCGTCAAAATACCGGTTCCGGGGACAAGCCCCACCTCCACCGTTTTTTGCCACGTGCGTCGACGTCGATACTCATCCTCAGGAAAATACTCGGTATCGAGACCGTCTGTTTCGCTCAACACCCGGTTTGCCACCAGCGAAGTATAGGTCAGCTCGCGCACGCTCCCCGCAATCTGTTCCGTCGATTTTACGGCAGTATACGGATCGAGCCCCGCCACATTCGCCTGCACCACGAGCAAGCGCATCGTGGAACTGAACTGTTTGGGGAGCGCAAACGAGAGCGAGGCGAGAAACGCCACACCCAGAAATCCACCCCACAGGAGTCGAGGCCACTCACGTTCAAGTCGTTGGAGAAAGAGCGTTATCATACAAAGGTTATTTGAGTATTTCACTCGTGCGCACCTCGCCAAAGGTCACGCGCGCTTCGAAGGGTTTGCCTTCACGAAGTCCGCCGATCGTCACCGAGGCACCCGGCAAATATTCGAGAACACGTTCAGCGAGCGTCCAGGTACCGTCAAGAATATCGCGATCAATACGTTCAATCACGTCCCCTTCTCGCAAGACATTCTTTGCGGGGCTCGTTGCTGCAACCGCTGGAAGCGCCCCGCGTTTTTCCGCACGAAGGAGCGCGCCTTTTTGTGGCATCGCTCGATCCGTTGATCGGCTGTAGGTTTCAGAGACATCTACATAACGAACCCCGAGTGTCGGACGGCGAATCTCTCCACGATTGAGCAGGCTCGTGAGCGCTGAGCGCACGGCGTCTGCAGGGAGGACTTCCCCCTTCCCTCCTTCGGCCAAGCCGACCAACTGTCCACGCTCGTTCCATACGGACGCAAACGATCCTACCGCTGGCGCGGCAAGAATATATCGACGATTCCACTGGTCGCTTGAAAAGGTGGACTGTGTTGTGGTGGCCATCCCTAATCGCACCAGGGCATTTGGTGCGTACTGTTGCGCTGCTGCTTCGAGCCACACCGGCTCGCCAATCTCGACATCCACGCGCGCCGCAAGCGCCGCCGCAGGAAGATCGGTGGCCGCAATTTTGAGATACGCCAAACCTGTCGACGTGTCGCGAATCACTCGATCAGGCGTATAGAGCTTCCCCTTCCAACCGATCGCCAGATCACCAAGACGAGCCGGCGTCATACCGAGGCCAGACGTCACGAGCCAACCATCTCCCGTCACCGCTACTGCCGACACGCTGCTTTCTGCCGCAAACAACAGATCATCAGCACTGCGACCATCGAGACGAAACAGCGGCAATGTTGGCGAGGCACGACCCACACGAAGCGCCGCCGGAAGCCCCGGGTACACGTCGGTGCGTTGCAAAGAAATAGGCTCAACCGGCGTTTCACGAGTCGTGGTCGCCACGCGCGCCTCGAGCCGAAGCACCGCCTGACTAAGACGATCAAGCGATGGCTGCACCGCGATCACGGCACCAGCGACCGCCAAAAGAACGCTCAGCGAAACCTGAACAAACGAACGCCACGGAAATACCGGGGAATCTGATGCAGAAGACATGCGTATACACTACCACAATTCCTACGCCCAGCGCGAGAGGAGAAGCACGGCCAAAAAGGCGATGAGCGCCAGTCCACCCTCGAGCAACGCCGTAGAGAGCCCAAGCGCGGGCCGGAACCCATACCGTCGTAGACGCAATGGGAGAGCGATCAGCAACGCCGCAATAAAGGCTTGCGCCGGCATCGCGAGCGGAAGAAACAGTAACAAAAGTCCGATGCTAAACCCAGAAAAAGCCGCAAACACGATCCAAATCCGGCGTGCATACGGCGAAGCATCAGGATGCGACGTCACCGCAAACGCCAGCGCATTCACACAGGCGAACACCACCGGCACGCTCCAGGCGGGTGGCGCTATAGCTTTGGCGAAGACGCGAACGCCCACCAACCCCCACGCGAGCAAGGCGTTCGTTAGCGGAATAAGTCCAAGCTGAAGATGCGTCAATCCGTTCACCGGGTAGCGAGACGAATGAAATAAGTGCAAAAACAAGAGTTCAAGCGCCATGTATGAGGTCAACCCCGTAAATACCGAGAGCGCATGACGCCAAAACGATTCTTCCAACATGACCGCGCACACCGTTGCCGCCAGCAAAAAACAGACCATCGGGAGCGCATTCCACAGCATGACCCAACGATCACTCCGTGGCCACACCATGCGTAAAACCAGAACAACGTAGAGCCCCGTCGCCGCAAGCAGCGCCCAAGGGTACGCGAGCGGAACGCGCCACTGCCATTCAAACAGAAAATAGGTGGAGATTCCCACCAACATGGGAGAGATGCGGAGAATCAGCGCGTTCATAGACCTTGAAAGGCCTCCGTCGCCTGAATCCAGCGCTGCGAAGCATCTGTCCGCTGCTGAATAGCCGCCTCAAGCGCAAGCACCAAACCCAAGTGCACGCTTCGATGCTCTGCCGGCACCGTGAATCCGAGAAGCTCATCACGGGCTTGTATCGCAGAAACTTCGTTCGGGTAGCGACGAACGACTTCCCTCACCCCTTCTTGCCACTGCCGCCGGATCTCTTCAGGTGAGCGCATGACGACCGTTTCTGCGGGCAGCGAACGAGTCAGATACCAAACACTCCCCCCACCGGTGATCAACGCAGCAACGCCGCAACACACGAGAAGCGTTCGGGAAGTCATAAACGCTATTCGCGCGACCGACTGAATTCACTCCATTCCGAGAGCGCTACCTGGATCGCGATCGCGACAGGAATAGACACGATCGCTCCAACAATCCCGAACAGCTTTGCCCCGATCAAAAAGGCCAAGATGCTCACGATCGGGTTTAACCCCACCGTTTTCTGCATCACCTTCGGAACAATCAGGTTGTTTTCAAGCTGTTGAATAATGATCATCGCTCCAAGCGTCGCCAGTCCGAGGGCTGGGGACACCGTGAAAGCGATCAACGCCGCTGGGATCCCCGCAAGGATAGGACCGATGTACGGCACGAACTCAAATAGCCCAGCAATGACGGCGAGAAGTAACGCGTACGGAACCCCGAGCAAAGCATAGGCGATCAAGCTGAGCACACCAATAATGAGACACAGCATGAGCTGACCACGCATCCACGCCCCCAGCTTCTGCATCACGAGCCACACTAACCGGGTCGAAAACTCCTGGTACGCCTTCGGAACCCAGTGATGAAACAACTTTTTGATGGCAGAATCCTCGATCACGACGTAGAGCGCGAGCACGAGCACCACCACGAACCCTGCGATCCCCCCAAAAATACTCGAAACAACGGAGAACGCATTCGTGACCAGCGACTGGATCTGTCCTTGAATATTCGAAACGGTGGGCGCCTCTCCTCCGCCTGGAACAATGCCGAGTTGCTCGAGCAAACGAGAATCGCGAATCCCCTTTGCCCAATTCCCCAACGACGCCCCATACGTTTCAACCAGCGCCTGAGACTGGCCCACGAGCGCCGGCACGAGGAGCGTGACGATCAGTGCGAGCAAGCTAAATAATCCAACATAAATCACCAAAACGGAGACAATCTTCGGGATACGATAGCGGAGACCCCAGTTCGCAAACGGGTAGATCACTCCCGCTAGCAGAATAGCGAGAAAGCAGTACAGTAAAATATCCTGAATTTGCCAGGCGACGATCAAGCTCAAACCCACCAGAACCACCCGGAAAAGGCTCAAAAAAGACAGGTCATGTGAGGGAACGCGAGAAGGAGGCATGAACCCATCATAGCACAAGACCCTCCGTTTCCGGAATACATTGAAATAAAAAATCCCTCCAACGGAAGGACTAGAGCTCGTCTTCAGATGCTCCGGATGGGTTGGTGGAGACCACCCACGCTCCCTCTCCCACGGGATACCGAGCCGGCTTCACCCGCGGCGCATGAGCCACGAGGGTACCCGTGCCGTTCGATCTCGGCTTCGAATCGTGATCGATCACGAGGATCTTTCCGCCACACTGAACACAATGACAGAACTGACCAGCCATGGTTTCCTCCAATCCGTTTTCACAATATCGGTTCTTGAAGGCAGGCGCAAGTCCCTTGTCCTCCCCCACATCTATTGCTAGATTACGCCCATGGTCGAAAACAAAAAAGCCCGATTTGAATACGAAATCCTCGAAACCTGCGAGGCGGGCTTAGCGCTCTCCGGCGATGAAGTAAAGAGCGTTCGAGCTGGGTCAATGAAGCTTGAGGGATCGTTCGTCAAACCCCTCCACGATGGCCTTTGGCTCATCGGGGCACATATCTCCCGCTACCCAAAACAGGGCCATCCGGAGGCTCATGACCCCATCCGCAGCCGAAAACTGCTGGTTCACAAGAAGGAACTTGGCTATTTCAAGGGAAAATTGCAGGAAAAAGGCTTGACATTGGTCCCCCTTCGAGTGTATCCTTCTGGTCGACGTTTTAAGCTCCTCTTTGGATTGGGCCGCGGGAAGCGCTTGCATGACAAGCGCGCCTCTATCAAAGAACGAGATCTCAAACGCCTCGCGGGCCGCGTCCTTCGTGGCGACCGTGACGCTGATTAGCGATACGGGGATGCTAAGTTTCGACGGCGTTCCTTGCCATGATCTGCAAGCCGGACATGTCGGTGTGCCCGTAACCCCACCGATACACGACTACGTGCCAACGTTGTCACTCGCGCCAAGGATGCGCTCGCGCAAGCGTTCCGTGTCCCTGCCGCTGCTCCTGTCCTCGCGTAATAGCGACTGACAGAGCCGATGCTGTTCATCTCGCCTCTGGGTGAGCACCATCGCCAACTTCTTGAGGCTTGCTCACGCTGCTGTTCCTGTATCGTGAGGACTCTGGCTGGAACTTGATGCACTCTGCTCGATAGCTCCTCGACGAGTACATGACCCCCTTTGAGCTATCTATGCTTGTGAATGAAGACATGGTGAGTGATGTCCGGACGGGGGTGCGATTCCCCCCATCTCCACCAACGCTCGATAGTATTGGCGCATACCTCTACCAGGTTCTGCATCCAATCCCCTCAGGCGTCCGCTCAACGATCAGCCTCCCTTGTACATAACTTGTTGTGTATAGAGTAGGCATGCCGTTTGGCTGCCCCATTCCTGTTATTCTTTTTTCACGATGCGCATCCATCATCGCCGCCGAGGCGGCCAACAAAAGAAAGAAGAGGGTCTGCAATTCCGTGCGAATGAGCAGATTCTCGTCCCTACTGTTCGCGTCATTGACGAGAACGGCGAGATGCTCGGAGAAATGCCTACAAACAAGGCTATCTCCCTAGCGCAAGAACGTGGCTTCGACTTGGTCGAGGTATCCCCGAAAGCGGTCCCCCCGGTATGCCGCATTCTGGACTACGGCCAATTCAAGTATCAAAAAGATAAGGAAGCTCGTGTTCAGAAAGCACGCGCGAAGAAGGTCGACGTCAAAGGCGTTCGCCTTTCGGTCAAGATGGGCCAACATGATTTGAACATCCGTCTCGAGCAATCGAAGGAGTTCTTCCAAGATGGCCACAAGATCAAGATCGAAATCATGCTTCGTGGACGTGAAAAAGAACACGGTGAACTCGCGAGCCAACGCATTAACGATTTCATCAAAGCTTTACAGGGATTCTATCAACTCTCGATCGAACAGCCAGTGACGCGTGCCGGTGGCAACGTCTCTGCTATCATCGCTCGAAAATCTTAATATGAAACTCAAGACGAAAAAGACCGTAGCCAAACGCATCCAAATTACCGCGACCGGAAAACTCCTTAAGCGCAAGGGTGGCCAAGACCACTTCAACAGCCGCGAATCTGGAAAAGTTTCGCGCAACAAGCGCCGCGACATCTCCGTGTCGAAGCGCTACGTCCGCAACCTCATGTCACTCATGCCTCACGCCTAATCTATGCCTCGCGTAAAACGTGGAATGCATCGCATCAAGCGACGCAAGAATATCTTGGCCCGCACCAAAGGAATGATGTGGGGGCGCAAGAGCAAAATCACTCTCGCTAAAACCGCTGCGACCAAGGCCGGCGCCAACGCCTACCGTGACCGCAAGCTCAAGAAGCGTGACAACCGTGGGTTGCAGCAGATCCGCATCAATGCGGGCGCTCGCCTCAACGGCACGACCTACTCCAAGCTCATCAGCGGCTTGAAGAAGAACAACATCATTCTCGACCGCAAGATTCTTTCCGAACTTGCCAGCAAGCACCCAACAGTGTTCGCCGAAATCGTGAAGATGGCGTAAACAATAACATCTCCCTTGCGGAGATGTTTTGTATTGTGCGGATGTGGTATAGTAGCCTCTGTACTAATCTTCTCCCTCTATGCCCTTTGAAGGACTCCCTCCACAACGACCAACCTACAAGCGTTTACCGCATGTAGATCCTGCGCTTCCTGCAAGTGAGCGCATCGCTCGAACGAAAGCGCTCAACGAAGAGCGCCTCCGGAAGGGTGCCGCCTACCGAGCGAAGATCGCAGAAAATGCTCAGCGAGCGCCGCTTCGTCTTGCGCAGTTGCGTGAATCACTACTAGGTCGAGACGGATCTAAGCGAAAAGCCGCCCAGGAGGATCACGAAGGCCCAGAACTGAGCTATGGCGATCTCGTTGACGTTGACGCGCCATCCACAGATCGGATGGATCGTTATGATCAACTTCGCGCAGAGCGCATCAAGAACGAATCCGATCAGCTCGCGAAGGGCGCAGAGACGCGTTTCCGCAATAAAATGATGGCGAAGCACCGTTTTGCTCCATCCCTCGAAGCAGAACGCGAGCTTTGGGAGGCTGCTGATGAAGCACCTGCGTTTCCAAACCTGTCCGAATACGAGTTTCCTAACTGGGCATCTGTCCCAGCTTCGAAGCAAAATGTAGACGAGTCTCTCGACTTGACCGATGCCGATCTTACCGAACTCTCGCCACGAGAACTCGCCCGGTATGAGCGCGATCAAGAACTCGCTCGCGAGGTTGCCGCATTCCAAAAAGACTTGAAAAAGCCTCGGGCTATCCCTCCATCGCTCGAGAAGAAATTTGCTACAAAGCAAGAAATGGACGCTGCCCGTTCTGAACGAGAACAACGGGAGCGAAAGCCTCGGGCCACCCCTCCCTCGCTCGAAAAGAGATTCGCCACAAAACAAGAAATGGACGCTGCCCGCTCTGAACGAGAACAACGAGAGCGTGGCGTCAACCTAGATAAAAACTCAGGCGGAGACCTGCAGAGAGTACAGATCAGCGATCTGAAAGCCAAACAGGAGGCTCTCCTCGAATATCCCCGTGTGCAGGTACAGAGAATCAACGCGAAAGCCGAATCCATTGCGGACACGTTTGAAGCAAAAACGGGCGTTCCAATCGAAGCGTACCTCGCCGGCACCCTTGAAACATTTGACCGTCTACGCATCTCCGCACAAAATATCGGCTCCGCACTAAGCCGACCGTTCCGCTTCGTGCAAGGGATCTTTAGCGGCGGACGACCAACAGGCGACATTGTTGAAGAGCTCAGCCCACAAGCCATCCTTGAACAGTACGAGCACACTCGGACGCAAGCAGAAGAGGCTCAGGCCGCCCTGGTAAGCGCCGAGGTCAACGCGCAACGCATTCAAGATCAGATCGACCAACTCGAGATGACGAGTGCGGACTATCGCGCCAAAAAAGACGCCGATTGGGACCGTGCAGAACATGCGAAAAACCTTGGGACCTTGGGAAGATCTGGCGGTGGTGCTGCTGGCCTCTTTCGAAGTGATCGCTCTCAACCTCGCGGACGAGAAGCCGTCGTCGCGGAAACAACGGACGAATCGCAATGGGATTCAAGCGCTCCTCGCATCTCTCATCGCGACCTTTCGTACAATTTCAACCCGCTCACCTCATCGCCCAGCCTGCGAAAGCTTGCTCCGTTGTACGCCAAGCCAGGACCTTCGCGAACAAATGGGATGAAGGGCTATGAAGACTACGACAACGTGATGGACATTCCTGGGTTTGCAGAGAGATACAATACCCTCTCAGACGAAGAAGAGGCCCCAGACACGCAAGCCATCTCACCTGAGGCAGCTCCGTGGCGAGACGGCGGCTCAATCGATACCCGCGAAGAAGCGCAAACGATGCTCGATAAAGCGATGGACGAAGCTCGCCTCTCTATCGAACGAAATATAAACGTCGTTGATACGAAAATTGCAAGCGAAATCGCTGACGAGGCCTTCGAGCTCCTACTTGGGGACATTGGCTCGCAAGATGAAGGCGCTATCCGACTGGACCGGTTGGGTAGATACATGCCGTTTCTGCCGAGCATCGAGCAGGATCTGATCGGCGAACGCCCTACGGCTGAGCTCTACCGAGCCCTCGTACGACCAGAAACACACAGGGCGCTCCGTCAGCTGATCGTTGATTCCCTTAAGAAACTTCGGCTGCCAAGCACAGAGCACGCAAGCGAAGGAACGCTCAATAACATCGCCTCCTTGCTTCTCGTGACGCTCCAAGCAAAAGCAACGATTCTCTTGAAACAGCAACAGAACAACCCACCCACATTTGTCAGAAGCGCAGAAAACAACCTCGACGACGGTCCAGAGGTCTCTCTCTCCGACCGTGAGTTCAACCCAGAGGATTTCAGCGACCTGCTTGATGAGATTGATAAAGAGAGCTAACGCCTCTACACAAAAGATCCCCACCGGGATCTTTTGTTATTTCATCCAGCGCCAGAGCGATTCGCGCAGCTGCCAGGAACGGATCTTCGGATGTCGAACAGGCGTTGGTGTTGCCGTTCGCCCAGTCGTGAGGCGCATCCATAGTGCAAGCGGCGCTCGCAACATCCGCATCCCTGCACGCCATGGCCAGGACTGGAGTAGATCGGAAGAGCACA
Source organism: uncultured bacterium (assembly GCA_937968025.1). Classification (GTDB taxonomy): domain Bacteria; phylum Patescibacteriota; class Patescibacteriia; order 2-12-FULL-60-25; family 2-12-FULL-60-25; genus JAGOUA01. The sequence continues at coordinate 10 of CALBSL010000120.1, read as the reverse complement.
CGTCTGAACT
>CALBSL010000119.1 GCA_937968025.1 uncultured bacterium | reverse complement strand
TCAGACGTGTGCTCTTCCGATCTCGCACGTAAAGATTCGCTCGAATTCTACATTAAACGGCTCGAAGCCCTCGAAAAAACGGCCAAGTCCTTCGAAGGCGTGGAAAAGGTCTACGCCATTCAAGCGGGTCGTGAGATCCGAGTCTTCGTCAATCCACGACAGGTGGACGATCTCGTGGCTGAGAAACTCGCTCGCGCGATTGCCAAAAAGATTGAAAGCGAACTCAAATACCCTGGCGAGATTCGCGTCACCCTCATTCGTGAGACACGCGTGATCGAAGTCGCACGATAAAAAAGAAGCCCTCGGCTTCTTTTTTTTCTTTTTCATCATTACAACCAGGCCGAATAAGGCAACGAGGCTGGACGGAGGGGAACGCGTCCCGCTCGTAGGTCCTCTTTGTCCACCCAGATCGCTCGCCACGTATGGCCAAATTCCTTGATCAGGATTTCCTCCTGCGCAAAGAGAGCGGTGTTCGTGAGCTCGCCACGAAAGACAAACAGGATCTGATGCCGTGTATCGCCTTGAAAAGGAAAAATGTGCTCGCTTACAGTGAGGAGTTCGACGTTTTCAAGGCCACTCCCCAACTCTTCACGGATCTCACGAATCACCGCTTCACGGGCGTATTCGCCTTTATCGACTGCTCCGCCCAAGAAACGGAGGTAGCGTTCGTGCGTTTCTGGATGAAAAAACTCCTGCAATAACCAGCGATTATTGTGCTCAAGCAAGCAAAACGCCTTTACTTCAATCCCGTCAGGATACCAACGCATAGGAAGCGCAGCGTACCGAGCGGACCTACGCTTGGCAACCAGCCCCGCTGCCCCTCCACGCACCCGACCCAAGGCAGATCCTCAGAAATTGCCTAAAATAAGCGGATATGCTACACTCTGACTGCATTTATTCTTGTTGTTCGTGTTTTACACCTATGAACAAGGCGGAACTCATTGCCACGCTCGCAGAACGCATCGAAGGGATTTCCAAGAAGCAGGCCGAAGAATTCGTTGAACTCTTTGTCCAGCTCGTCACCGACACCCTCAAGAACGGTGGTGAGGTGAATATTGCAGGATTTGGCGCATTTATGGCTAAAACTCGTGCTCCTCGCATGGGTGTCAACCCACAATCGCCAACGGAAAAGATCCAAATCCCTGCCGTCACCGTGCCAAAGTTCAAGGCAGGAAAGGGTCTCAAGGACGCCCTCAAGAACAGTCACCAGGCAGCCGCCTAGTCCAGTACATCACCGATCCCCCACAGGATCGGTGATTTTTTTGTTGCGCTACTTGACAAGACGGGCATTTTTCGGCTATCATTTCGCACTTCTTCCGGAGCGAATCCCCGCCCCTTCAGAAGTGTTCCGTCACCACCCTCAAACAGGGAGCAGACCCCCATGCACTTCATCATCGACCTGATCCGCGAAGCTGGGTTGGAGCAGAACAAGCATCGACCGATCATCAGCGCGGATGCGGACGTACACCCCAACCCCAGGCTGGAGAGCGACGGCTTCACCGCCTACCACCTCATCGAGCGCGGCCCGTTCGGCCTCACGGGGCCCGTGAAGCTCGTCTGCGACCAGGCGCAGCGGTTCATCCCGCTCGACCCGAGCGACTTCGACATGATCTGCCAGCCGCCCGAACACTTCAGCGGCGGGTCGACCTTCCGTCGATCACGAACCATGGACCGTGTCGCCAATGGGTTGCGCGTACTCCACACTCGCGTCACCGGGACCTCGCTCGAGATCGAGGCGAAGGTCAAGGAGCTCAGCTTTGATCCCGCCCTCCAGAGCGAGCTCGGCAACATCTGGCGGCGCGCGCTCGCCGATTCGTACCGCCAGTCGACGCCCCTCAACCAGCTGACAGCCATGCAGAACCTCGAGGTCTGCAAGAAGATCGTCTATCGGCAACCGCCGATGTCCGATCGCTCCGAGCGCGTCGGCCTCCTCTGGATCGACGACGCCGGGGTCGTGCGAGCGCGCGGTCTCACCTGGACCGACGACACGCCCGAGCAATGCACCCACCGCATCGTGCAGATCGGTGGGCATCGCTTCACCGGCAGAATCGCGAACGTGCTCGACGGCGCCTTCTGACCCCCTCCTCAGCCACCCAGCTGAGGAATTTTTATTGCAACGACAAACCTCATTCCTCATCACTGGTCCCACTTACCACCGATGAGTTGCATTGATTTAATGAAGGTTACGGCTTGACATTCAGGCAAAAATTGCCTACTATCGATCACTTCCCCGCATTCGAGTGATCTCCCGGAAGACGCCCTCTCACAAACCCGCACCTCTCGGAGGATTCATGAGCCACCAACACGACCACCGACCGCCGCCGCTTCCGATCACCATCATCGGCGCTGCGCCGAACGAACCCACGTCCACACACGATGCTGACGGATTCCAGATCTACCACTTCGTGCAGGAGGGCGCCTTCGGATTCCAGGGACCGCTTGATCTCGTGCTTGATACCGAGGGGAACTTCGTGCCAACAACGATCCAGCAATTCGACCTCGTCTCCGCTCATCCGAACCGCTGGAATGGCGCTGGCGATGACCGACCGTTCCTCGAGCGAATTCGTGCGCAAGGACTCGCATCGGTGGAGCGGATGATCGACACATCGCCACAGATCGAGGCCCTGGTCGCCCAGCTCAGCTTCAATCCAACAACGCAGAAGACCATCAAGGAGGCGCTGCGGCGAGGACTCCGCGCATCGTATGCGCAGCAGACGCCTCTCGATCTCATGACTGCCACCCACCTGATCTCGCGCTTGAATCGCGGAGTCTACCTCGTTCCCAGTTCAGAGGCGGTTGCTCTGTTCTGGATGGATGAGGCCTCACAGGTGCGCGCCCGAGGCCTCACCTGGAAGGATGACGCCATCGAGGGCGAGATGCTCCACGTCGTCCAGATCGGGACGCATCGTTTCAGCGGCGAACAAGCGAACGCCCTCAACGGCGCCTTCTGACTCCTCCTCAGCCACCCAGCTGAGGAATTTTATTGGGCTTATTGACAGTGCTCCCAGCCCCCTCTACGATCACCTTGGCCAAGGGAGGAACCATGAACCGAGCAATCATCTCTCAGCTTCGTGAACGCACCCGGAGAATCGTTCAACAGTCAACCGCTCTGACATGGCTTGCGACGGGCGCGTATCTCAACGTCCTCGCCCCACTCCATGTCGCCAGCCGGGTGTGGGGAAGGCGCTACGCCCTCAAGAAGGTGCGCGTCATTGACGGGGCGACCTTCGATCCACTTTCCCGCACCTGGCACACCATCTCGTTTCAGGCCACGATCGAAGGACTCCCCGTCTCCTACGAGCTGACGCTGCATCGAGATGCGTTCACGATGGAGGTTGAGCGTCACGATCCGAACGCGCCCGACCTCTTCGAACTCCCCTTCGTGCTCGTGGACGAGGTGGACGCCGCTGCCCTGTTCATCGGCCTACTTCCTGCTGCGGTCACAGCGACCATCGGCTCGCCGGTGTACGTGGCTCGTCGTGCCTACTTCGCTCTCAAGGCGGAGCAAGCCCGTCGACTCGGACTCAGCCCTGAGTCGCACGCGCTCTACGAAGCGCTCGCTCCTCACCTCAGCACGAAGGTCGCCGAGCTCCTGCTCGACGTTCTCCGCAAGCAGAGCGCTCAGCTCATCCACCCCTCGATCACGGTCTCCAACTTCGACGATCTCCGCCGCCTCCTCAGGGAGGCCGATCGATTCGAAGCGCCGACGGAGAATCCAGATCTCCACTCGTACCGCTGGGAGCTGAACGGCGTCGAGATCGCCTACGCCGAGCCGGTGGTGACCGGCGACGGAGTGGTCAGCTACCGATTCTCGCTTCCCCCTCATCTCTCATCAGCCGAGGAGAACGGCACACGGTTCACCCCTGCAGAGGCCACCCAGCTCCTCTGGTGTTACAAAAACACGCGGCGCGAATAGCGCCACGTGTCCCTCCCCTCGCTACAAAAGCGAGGTGTTTTTTTACTGCAAAAATTGGTCGAGCAAATTCTCCGTTTTCACGAGTGTCGCCTCGGATTCCGAGCGGCGCTTCACTTCGGCCGCCCCTTCCGCCATGGTCTTTTCCGAGAACAACACGCGAATTGGGAGACCAAGTAGATCGGCATCAGCAAGCTTTTCACCAGGCGATGCATCACGATCGTCCCACAAGACTTCCGTTTTTTGTGCGAGCAGCTCGTCGTAGAGTTCTTGCGCAGCGGCGTCGATGCGAGCTTGGGATTCTTCCGTTTTTCCTTTGAGCGTCACGATGTGAACTCGGAATGGAGCAACGGATTCTGGCCAAATCATTCCTCGATCATCATGCGAGGCTTCCACAATCGTTCCCACCAAGCGACTCACACCGATGCCGTAGCACCCCATAATCACGGGCTGCTTGGTGCCATCTTCTGCCGTGTAGGTCATGCCGAACGCATCAGAGAACCGTGTACCCAACTGGAAAATGTTTCCGACCTCGACCCCCTTTTTCCATTCGAGCTTCTCGGCGGCATGGTCAGGGCAGACATCTCCTTCCTTGAGGGTCGCAACTTCTTGGTTTTGGCCGTACTTCCAAGAGGGTGAGGTGAGAACCATGTCTTCTCCCGCCTCAGTGAGGACCTGAAACTCGTGGGAGACCTTTTTAGAAAAGGCGCCGCCAGACGCTTCCACCATCTTCGCCTTCAAGCCACAGCGTTCAAACACTCGGAAGTATGCTTCGGCCGCTTTTGCGTAGTAGGCGTCGAGATCCTCTTGCGTCCGATGAAAGGAGTACATGTCCTTCATCACAAACTCCCGTCCGCGAAGCACGCCACTCTTGGCACGCAATTCGTCACGAAACTTTGTTTGGATCTGAAACACGCACGTTGGCAAATCTTTGTAGGATTGGACATACGACTGCACGAGCGGCGTCACAATTTCTTCATGGGTCGAGCCAAGCGCATACTCTTTTCCCGTTTGCGACGGGACCTTAAACAGGACATCCATGGAATCCCAGCGGTCTGTGGTGAGCCAGTTCTCTTTTGGCTGCAAGGCCGACATTAAAATCTCGTGAGATCCCAGGGCGCTCATTTCTTCACGGACAATTCCTTCGACTTTGCGCAATACGCGAAGCCCCAGCGGCAACCAGGAATACACCCCCGCCATTTCCTGACGCACAAACCCACCTCGCAGCAGGAGCTGGGCATTGATTGATTCCGCATCCTGAGGAGCAGAACGGAGGGTTTTCACCCCAAGGCTTCGATATCGCATACCCCCGGAGTGTAGGGAATCCGAGCGAAAAGCTCAAGGAGGCGCCTACATTGACGTTCTCCCCTGCATCATGATAGTTCTCTGGTGCACCTTCCACCTATCACCGGAGGCGACATGCTGACCCATGTAACACTCGCCCGCATCACCGCCATCACCCCACATGCCGACGCCCCGGCGCTCACGCTGAGCATCACTCAGCAGACCAAGCGCACCCTGGCGCGACGGCACTTCCGAGGACGAGAGGTGGCGCGCGCGGGGAATTTCAAGCGTTGGCGTACTGTCAATGCCTGCATTCAGACCATCCGACCCGACGTCGAGCGTCACGCTATTGAGACGCTGCGAAAAATGCTGTCCGAGAGCCACGACGAAGCAATCGATAGTTTTGAACTCGACATGCCCTACCCCGTGGGCTGGGACACAATTGCGAATCTCAGCGAGATCGAGGAGCAGCACTTCGAAACGCGGTCGATTCGCGGACACCAAGCCATTGCCCAGTTCTTCCATCTGGACAGCCCCTTCCTCGCGCCGCTCACAAGGATCATGACCGTCGTCTACCGCATCCACCGAAGGCGTCGCTCGACGGCATGGACCTGCACGATCCTCACCATTCGACCCGGTCCAGATCTCGGAGTCCTCAAGGGGAATGTGACCGAACAGTTCGGCATCGCC
>CALBSL010000118.1 GCA_937968025.1 uncultured bacterium | reverse complement strand
GTGACCGGCGCGGCCATGGTTTTTTCAACGTTACCGGCGGCGACGCAGGTTTTCAATTTTTCCTTGGCTTCGGCCAGCAGCGCCGGCGTAATGTTATGCAGCGCGAATTTCGTTTTAATCACATTCGGCGCGGCGATTTTATCATGCTCCATGGCAACGATCGCATCGAAATGGCTGGCATGCATCTGCGGATCGTGAATGTGGACGAGGCGAATTTTTCCCGCCATCTGCTTCACCGCCAGCGCCGCCAGCAGAGCTGCTAGCGGCCTTGGAGCTGCTGGAAGTGCGCGATACCTTTTCGTTCTGGATGAGCCAACCACGGGTCTTCATTTTGAAGATATTCGTAAACTCATGGGGGTCTTGCAGCGTTTGGTTGCACGCGGAAACACGGTCGTCGTAATCGAACATAACCTGGATGTCATCAAAAACGCTGATTGGGTGATTGACCTCGGCCCAGAAGGCGGCGACAAAGGCGGAACCATCGTTGCGCAAGGCACGCCGGAAGATGTCGCCAAGAACCCAAAGAGCTTTACCGGCAAGTACTTAAAAGAAGTTCTGAAAAACCGTGGAGCAGCCGTAGCTCTCGATGAGATCGGGGGGACCGTGTCGAAACCGAGGAAGAAAAAGAGTACGGCTTCATAGAGGCTAGACACTAAAAGCTTAGGATGTTTAGATGGCCTTGCCATCTCAAGAGGGGAGATTCGATGAAGGAGAACGACTTGTTTTCAGTGGTTCGGAGAGGGGTTCTGCCTGATTCGTGCGTCGTGGGGTCTGGTGCCCCACTTTGCACGGATATTCGGCACGCAGTCGCAACCCGTATTCAACAGGTTATGGAACAAGCGGTGTGGCGGACCCGCTCTGATCACGTAGTTTGCGCACGTCGGTTCACGATCGCGCGTCTCGAGTGTCCGCTTGACGGTGACTCAGTGACCGATATTTTTGATCAGCTACTTCGTCTTGAATGCGGTGTACCTGGCACGCTGGACCAGCTCGACATCACGGTTCGCGCCGATCCCGAGGCTCTTCGACACGGGCCACTCGTTGCGCTCAACTCGGAGCTGAAGCGCGGAAAAACGATGTATAGCCCGGTGGCATTCTGGACAGGTCAAACGCACGGAAAAACCGTGTTCTCGATGACGCCAAGCAGGACTGGCGGCTGGTTTCGCGGCACAGCATTTCTCCTTGTTGAAGGCAGCTAGTCTGAAGGTGTCGAGCACATGTATTTATCTTGTTCCTTATTTGCGTATCAATGGTTCTGACCGTGTGCATTTCCGCTCCGAAGCGAAAAATGCGCACGGTCTTGTCATATAATGGTTTGTTGCCATTCGAATAATGAGATTGTCTAGATATTCCTGTTGTTCTAGTCAAAATCTCGTTTTTTGTTTAAGCTCCCTGCATTCCTATGTCATCCGAAATGCCAAAGGCCTATCAGGCCGCCGACTACGAAGCGGAGATCTATCGCGCTTGGGAGGCGAGTGGAGCATTTGCTCCTCGTTCTGAGGGCGAGCCGTATTGTATTGTGATACCTCCGCCAAACCGTACGGGGACGTTGCATATGGGACATGCGACGATGCTTGCGATTCAAGACACGCTCATTCGCTACCATCGCTTGCGCGGAAAAAAGGCGCTTTGGATTCCTGGGACGGATCACGCGGCAATCGCTACACAGGTGAAAGTTGAACAAATTCTTCGTAAAGAAGGGATGAAAGATCCGCGTCGCGAACTTGGCCGCGAGGCGTTTTTGGCGAAGGTGCACGAATTCGCGAATAATTCTCGTGATACGATCAACAAGCAGGTGCGTGCCATGGGGTCTTCGTGTGACTGGTCTCGCGAGAAGTACACGTTTGATGAAGAGCGCAACCGTGCCGTGTTCGAGATGTTCAAGCGCATGTTTGATGATGGAATTATCGAGCGTGGGTATCGTCTCGTGAACTGGGATCCGCAATTCCAAACAACGCTTTCTGACGATGAGGTGCTCACGAAAGACGTTGTTGCGAAGCTGTATACGTTCAAGTATTCCAAGGATTTTCCGATCACGATTTCAACCACGCGTCCTGAAACGAAGTTCGGTGATACGGCGGTGGCCGTGCATCCAAGCGATGAGCGCTATACGCAATATATTGGTCAAACGCTCGAAACCTCGTTTTGTGGCAAACCTTTGCGTATTCAGGTGATCGCGGACGAAGCGGTTGATCCAGCCTTTGGTACCGGGGCGCTAGGCGTGACACCAGCCCACAGCCAAATCGACTGGGACATGATGGAAAAGCATGGCTTGAAGATGGAGGTCGTGATTGGTCGTGATGGGAAGTTGCTTCCAATTTGCGGCGACGCATTTGCCGGCAAGACGATTGAGGAAGCGCGCGCATTGATTGCTGAGCGTTTGCAGGCGGACGGCGTCCTCGAAAAGGTGGAAGAAGTGCCACAAGCTTTACCAATCGCTGAACGTGGTGGTGCACCGGTTGAACAATTGCCGATGGAGCAGTGGTTTGTGCGGGTGAATAAGCCGTTCGCGTTGCGTCAGAATACGCTTGGGAAATGGAAAAAGGGCGAGCAAGCAACCCTCAAAGAATTGATGCTCGAAGCCGTTCAGTCCGGCGGTACCACCATTGTTCCAGATCGTTTCTCGAAAACGTATTTCCATTGGGTCAATAACCTGCGCGACTGGTGTATTTCGCGTCAGATTTGGTTTGGGCATCAGATCCCTGTTTGGTACAAGGGCGAGGAAATGCAGGTTTCCCAAACTTCCCCAGGCGAAGGCTGGGTGCAAGATCCGGACACGCTTGATACCTGGTTCTCATCAGGGATGTGGACGTTCTCGGTGTTTGGCTGGCCAAACGGAGCGAGTGTGGATGCAAGCGGCAACCTCGTGAAAACGGGGGATCTCGCCACCTATCATCCAACGGCCGTGCTTGAAACTGGGTACGACATTCTTCCTTTTTGGGTAGCGCGTATGCTGCTTATGTCGACGTATGCGCTGGGTGAGGTGCCGTTCAAAGACGTCTATCTTCATGGTCTCGTTCGCGATGATCAAGGTCGAAAGATGTCAAAATCGCTCGGTAATATTCTTGATCCACTCGACTTGATTCCAAAGTACGGAACGGATGCGGTGCGGCTGTCTGTGCTCATTGGCTCAACGCCAGGCCAAGACATGAAGCTCTCAGAAGCGAAGGTCGAAGGGTTGCGCAACTTCACGAATAAACTCTGGAACATCTCGCGGTACATTTTGACCTCGACGGAAGCCTCGTCAGAAGATGAGACGCCAACCGCTCAAACGCTCGCAGATCGTTGGTTGCTTGCGCGTTTTGCCAAGGTGGTTGCGGACACCGAGAAGCTCTTGGCTGAGTATCAGCTGTCGCTTGCAGGAGAATTGCTGCGTGAATTCGCGTGGAATGATTTGGCAGATTGGTATTTGGAGATTGCGAAGGTGGAAAAAGAAGGGAAGTCTCCAATCTTGCGCTCCGTGTTGAAGCGGTTGCTCATCGTGCTGCATCCATTCATGCCATTTGTTACGGAAGCGATCTGGAAGCATGCTGGTTGGGAGGGCGCGTTGATCGGTGCGTCATGGCCAAGGATGCAGCAAGGCGACGAATCATCGTTGCAGCGGTTTGAGGCTACACGTGTACTTGTGTCTGACGGCCGTCGGTTACGTGTTATCGGTAAAATTGATCCAGCGAAAAAAATATCATATCAGTTGATCGCGGATAACACTCTTTGGAGTGAGGTTGAAGCGAATCGTGCTTGGATCGAGCGTCTTCTCGGTGCCTCGTCGCTCGAACGGGCGGAGGCGCTCGCGTCTGGTCAGCTTTCGACACCGAGTGGCGCTTCGCTGCTCGGGATCGTTCAGGAGGCTCCAAGCGGGGATGATCGAGCTCGTCTCGCGGAAGAGCTGGCGGCCGCACAAAAATACCAAGCGGATTTAGAGGGTCGACTAGCGAATCAAGAATTCGTAAGCAAAGCACCAGAGAAGGTGGTGAACGACATTCGCGCAAAACTGGAAGAAACACGCAGTAAGATCGTACGGCTACAGGCTCAATTGGGCGCGTAGCCACCGAAAACCGACCCAGGGTCGGTTTTCTTGCTCGCTCGCTGTTTTTTCGCTACGCTCTGCGCATATGTCGACCCCAAGCACTGACCTCGCCAAGATTGAGTGGTTCTTGCATCATGCGGTAGAGCGCGTTCTTCCTGATACGGAAACATTGAAGAATCTTCTTCTCTCCGGAAAGCGTATTCGCGTGTATGTTGGCGTTGATCCAACGGGTCCAAGCATTCATATTGGGCATGCTATTGGTATTCAGAAGCTGGCAGAGTTGCAAGAGCTTGGTCACGAGATCGTCTTGTTGATGGGCGATTTTACCGCGATGATTGGTGATCCAACGGACAAATCCGCGGCACGCAAGCGCCTCACTCGTGAGCAAGTGCTCGAAAACTTGAAAGGATACAAAGACCAGCTCTCGAAGATCCTGAAGTTCGACGGACCAAACCCGGCGCAGATTCGCTTCAACAGCGAATGGTTGGGCGCGATGTCGTTTGGCGACGTCGTTGAACTCGCCTCGCACTTCACGGTGCAGCAGATGAGCGAGCGTGACATGTTTGAAAAGCGCCTCGAAGAAGGGAAGCCTGTCTACCTGCACGAATTCTTGTACCCACTCATGCAGGGGTATGACTCCGTGGCGCTTGAAGTGGATCTGGAGATTGGCGGCAACGATCAAACGTTTAACATGCTCGCCGGTCGAACGTTGTTGCGTGAAATGAAGGGGAAGGAAAAATTCGTGCTCGCCACAAAACTGCTTGCGGATCCATCCGGAAAAAAGATGGGGAAAACCGAAGGGAATATGATCGCCCTCACCGACGCTCCGGAGGACGCATACGGCAAGATCATGAGCTGGACGGACACCATGATTCTTCCTGGCTACGAAATGCTGACGCAAACCTCGCAAAGCGAACGCGATGACATTCAGGCGAAGATCGCTGCTGGCGAAAATCCGATGGTCTACAAAAAACAGCTCGCCCATCGTGTGGTAGCTTGGTGTTTTGGTGAAGATGCCGCCGATCGCGCTGCCGAGCATTTTGCTTCCGTTCATCAGCAGGGCGAACTTCCAGAAGAGATCGTTGAGTTCTCTCGTGCTTCCGGCGACGTCGCGCTTCTTGATCTTCTCGTCGAGACAGGGCTTGCGCCATCCAAGAGCGAAGCGCGTCGCCAAGTTGAGCAAAATGGCGTGAAAGTTCAGGGAGAAACGATGTCAGACGTCAAAGCGATGGTGTCTGTCACCAAAGACGGCGTATTGCTCCAAAAAGGGAAGCGCTCGTTCGTGAGAGTTATTGGCTTGTAAGTATGGAATTCACTCATCCTTGGCATTCGTGGACCGAATCCATCACCGCTTCGCTCCGTGAAGCGGGTTTTGCCATTCCTGCAAGCGATTGTTCCATCCCGCCTAAACCAGAACTCGGTGAGGTCGCCATCCCTTTTTTCCGTGTTGCGAAAGAGCGTGGTCAGGCCCCTGCAGCGGCGGCAACGGCGGCGGTGGGTGTTATTGTCTCGCATCCGTATGTGCAGGAAGCGGTGGCTGCCGGTCCGTATATCAATATCCGTCTCTCAGCAGCGGCGCTCGTAGAAGCGCTCGGTGGCATCCTCGCGCAAGAGCAGTCCGCGGCAGGATCATTCGGCCGTCGCGCATCGTCTGATGCAGCACAGGTCCTGTTCGAATACGCGAATCCAAATACGCATAAAGAGGTGCACATCGGTCATTTGCGTAACTTTATCACGGGGGTTGCCTATCACGGTTTGTGGAGGGCGGCTGGGGTGAACGTTGAAGCGGTGCAGTTCGTGAATGATCAGGGGGTCAACGTCGCAAAAACCCTGTGGATGATGGTCACTTCCGCGAAGTATTCTGTTCGCGACATGACCGAAGCACAGGCTTCGGCGCTGCTTGAAACGTGGTCAAACGATCAGCGTACCGGCAACGCGCTCGGCAAGTTGTATGTAGAATCCACGCTCGCTTTGGATGCGCGTCCTGAGATCGTAGAAGACATCTCGTTCATTCAGGCTCGATTAGAAGCACACGATCCCGCCTGGGAGCAATTGTGGCGTGTCACGCGCGATTGGTGCTTGGACGAGCTGCGCGCGATTTGTCATGAGATTGGCATTAAGGCCGATCGCGAAGAACCGTATCTGGAATCGACCTTTTTGGATGAAGCGGCGGAGATTGTTCAGCGCCTTGAATCAACAGGTGTAGCGAAAACGAGCGACGGAGCCCTCATCATCGACCTCGAAGCGGAGAAACTTGGCGTCTGCATGGTGCGCAAATCAGATGGAAACATGCTCTATCTTTCCAAAGACTTGGCATTAGCGGAGCAGAAGAAGCGTGACTATCCGAACATGGCAAAGAGCTTTGTGCTCACGGATAATCGCCAGGCCTTGCATTTCAAGCAGTTGAATAGCGTGTTGCAAAAGATGCAGTATGGAATCCCGTATCTCCATCTCGGTTACGGACTGCTGACGCTCAAAGAAGGGGCAATGTCGAGCCGAAGGGGGAATGTGGTGACGTATCAAGACTTGCGCGACAGCTTGGTTCAGTATGCCGTCGAACAGACTCGTGCTCGTCACGCGGAGTGGACGGATGAACAGGTACAGGCTACGGCACGGGCGATCGCCTTCGGCGGCATGAAGTTTGCGCTGCTGAAACAGAGCCCGGACTCGATCTTCACCTTTGATCGCGAACAGGCACTCTCTTTCGATGGGATGACGGGTCCATACTGCCAATACGCCGCTGTACGTCTCGATTCGATTCTGAAAAAAGCGGGGAGCGTAGCAACAAACGATACGCTTTCGGCGGGCCAGCCATGGGAACCGGCAGAACGAGAACTCCTCATGGCGATCTCACTCCTCCCACAGGCGCTTGAACGGGCCCTTGGTTGGAAGGACGGCTCGCCAACCCTCGAAGAAACGGAGCCGGCAACCCTCGCGCAGTGGTGTTTTTCTACCGCTCAAGCCGTGAATGCGTTCTATCGTGATATTCCGGTGTTGGATGCGGCACCTGAGTTGCGCACGCGCCGATTACAACTCGCGCTTGCCGCAAAACAAGCGCTCACCAATGGACTACGCATGCTCACGATCGACGTTCCTGCATCGATGTAGAAGAAACATACGGAGAGCATCCGTGTGTTTTTTTGTGCATGGCTTGTCCAAGGTTAGCGATTTTCGTATGCTATGGACGACACAGCTTGTTCTTCTCGTCCCGCTATGTTTCATCCGTCTAAGAGTGATACCAGCTATCCTACCCCGAATCCCCCTATGAACTTTCCTTCTGCTCCTATTGCTTCCGCTCACACCATTATCGCTCGCGGCGTTCGCGTTGAGGGCGAATTTCGCAGTCAAGGAAACGTCACGATCGAAGGTGAGTTGATCGGATCGCTCACCTGTGGAGGACATTTGATCATCGGTCCAGAAGCCTCCATTCAAGCGACGGTGCAAGCGGAGGAGGCGACCGTCTCCGGAACGATCCAGGGGAATGTGCAAGCATCGCGAAAGCTTGAACTCAAATCCACCGCCCGCGTGAAGGGAGACATTGTCGCAGAGATGGTGGCGATAGAGGCCGGAGCCTGCTTGGAAGGAATGGTGCGCATTGGCGGTGGCGGAGCGAAGAGCGGGGAGAAGCGTGAAAGCTCTCCTGTACCACCGGTCAAAAAAACGGGAGAGATTGTGATTAACACGCCTGCTGAAGCCGCAGACGCCAAGTAAACTATGTCCCCGTCCTTTGCCTATATCTACGACAGCGTCTATGGACAGGGGATGGTCTCCAAAGAGTTGGCCCGCATCGAGGCCGAACTTGGTCGTTTAGGTATCCAAGGACCCATTTTTCGTGAGGGATTCCATGAAGTTCAGCATCAGCTTGATGCGGCAGTCAAAGAGGGGGTGAAGAACGTCGTCTTTGTTGGAGGGGATGCGTGGTTTCTTCAACGTCTTCCCTGGATCGCGCAGCAGCGGGGGGTGAGTGTCGGGTACTTGCCGTCTGTGCCAACCGCCTTGTCGCGAGCGATCGGTATGCCTCCGGGGGCGGCGAGCGTGGGCATTCTCGCGGCGCGCGTGATCAAGACGCTTGATCTTGGGGCGGCGAACGATCGACCGTTTCTGACCGAGGCGGTCGCGCTCGAAACATCAGCAAAGCTTACCCTCGAAGGCTCGTACGCGGTGAGTGCCAGAACGCCGAGCCCGCTCGCGATTCAGAATTTTGCCTTGCAGCCCAAAACGGGGGAGGTGCTCTCTCAGGCAATGGATGGTCAGCTGGAAGCTGTTTTACAAACAACCGTGGAGCGACCCGGCTGGTTGGGGGTTTGGAAAAAGACCGAGATCGAAGAAACGCGGATCGCCTTTGGCCGGGGGACGGTTCAGCACGCCTCGGGGGAGCCCGTTCACTTCACGGTCGACGGCCAGCCACTGACCTCAAAAGAGGTGCGGTTCTCGGTGTTGCCCGGGGCCCTTCCCTTGATTGTTGGCCCAGACCGCTTGTTTTCCTAGTTCTGCCGCCGTGCCAAGAAGGGGATTTTTCCTCTCTTTTCGGCGAATTTTGGGTGTTTCGGTGGTTTATTGGTCCAGAAGCGGGGGCTCACACTAGAAATCAGAGGCTAACTCTTGCATCTTTTCCTCATTTTTGGTACCATAGGCCCGTTCGCTCATCTG
>CALBSL010000117.1 GCA_937968025.1 uncultured bacterium | reverse complement strand
GATCTCGTATATGCGACTGACTATTTTGCGCGGCATATCCGGCTCAGGCAAAAGCACCTGGGCCCAACGCCACGCCCACGAAGCCATTATTGTCTCAGCGGACGCCCATTTTATTGACAGCGACGGCATCTACCGATTCGATGCCAATAAGCTCCCAGACTATCATCGCCGCTGCTTTCGTGAGGCGCTAGAGGGAATGCTTGCTCATGAACCATGGATCATTGTTGACAATACGAATCTGTGCGCTTGGGAATTCTCTCCCTACGTCCTTGCCGGCGAATCGTTGGGGTACACGGTTGAGATTTTGAGCATTCCATGCACCCTCGCTTGTTCGATGGCTCGCAAACAGTGGCTTGAAGCAGACCAACTCGCACGGTCACTTTCACGATTCGAAGAGGAAACCCGTCGTCTTCCCGCGAGATTCCGTCCTCTCCACCGCCTACTCCCGTTGAACAACACAGAAGGGTAGTTGAAATCCCCGTGCACAAGTGAAAGAATCTTTCAGGTCTAGACGTAGTACTAGGCGTCACTCACGTTTTTCCGTTATCCGTTTTCTTTCGTTATGAACCTGAATTCTCGTACCATTGGGGCAATTGCTGGCATTATTCTCATTATTGGTGCCGGTTGGATCGTCTACAGTGGACGACCGGTCATGCAGCAGCCACAAACCCCTCCTGCGGTGGTCGAACCCGCGGTGAAGACGCCTCCAGCCGAGGAACCAACGCCTGCCCCTACCACCACAGCAACAGCGCCTGCGCCTGTCGCCGCCCCAACGCCTGAGCCAAGCAAACCCGCCCCTACACCTGCGCCAACCCCTGTCGCCCCTGCTCCAGGCACATACACCCTGGAAGACGTAGCGAAGCATGCTGTTGAAAGTGACTGCTGGTCAGTCGTCAACGGCCAAGTGTATGACCTCACGAGCTGGGTCTCGCGTCACCCAGGTGGTTCGCGCTCTATTATTGGGATGTGTGGAAAAGACGCCTCAGCCGCGTTTGAACGCAAGCATGGAGGCGCTCCACGCCCTCAGGCAGCCCTCATCCTCCTGAAGATCGGCACGCTTCGCTAGACTATGAACGCTTCCCTTGCGTCAGAGCTCGTTCTGCGCTGGTCCTTCGCCCTGCTCTTCGCTTGGTTTGGGGCGCAGCAGCTCGTTGATCCAACCGCCTGGGTCGACGTTCTCCCTGCGTTCACCGGCTACTTCCCCATTCCTGGCGAAATGCTCGTGCAGTTGAATGGCTGGATGGAATTTGGTCTCGCGATTCTGCTGGCGATAGGCTATCAAACTCGGCTCATCGCGGCGTTTCTCGCTCTTCACCTCTTCGGGATCGCTGCCTCGATTGGCGGTGCCACCGGCGTTCGTGATGCCGCGCTCGGCAGCATGGGAGTCGCGCTCGCCCTTCCGCCTGCAGATGCGTGGACATTGGATGCGTATTTCAAACGATCGACAACCAAATAAGTATCATAATAACCCCCGAGCGCTCCTCGGGAGTTATTGACGTGTAAGGCTCTCAGATCCCCTCTAGCCATTCCGTTTTCCAGGCATTTCCCTCCCGCCACAGAAAAAATGCATCAAACTGATACGCATAGTCCTGATACCCCGGGTGTCGCTGGAGCCAGAGCTCGAAGGCACGCGAAAGATGCAGGCGTTTTTTCTGCGTGATGGTTTCGTAGGGGCTTTGTACCTTACTTGCTCTCGCTTTCACCTCGATCACATGGATCCGTCGTTCACGTTCGATGACAAGATCGAGTTCGCCGTACCGCGTCAAAAAATTTCGCGCAAGCACTCGATACGAACGAGTATGAAAAAACGCTTCAGCAAGCGCTTCCGCACGATCACCAAAGAGCCGCTTCTCTGATGGCATGCTACTGCATTGGCCGAGGAGCTGGAATCAACGATCCAAGCGCCGCATTCAAAAACCGATCCCAGAGGTTCGTCATGACCAAAAACCCGGCAAGCACAATCACCGTTCCAAAGAGCTTGTAGACAAGCCTCGTTCCGCCGGGTCCGATTTTATATTCAAGCCAATCGATAGGACCCAAAAAATCGAGGAACCAGTGCGTGCGAAGGGTGAGCAAGAGCCCAAAACCTGCAAGGGTCGCCCCCCAGAGCACGCGCAGCAAAAAAGCAATCATGTGCGCAGTATACCATGCTCGCCAAAGCGACTAAAATGCGCTAGAGTAGCCCCATGTCACCGCGCCCATCCGCTGCTCGCCCATCTGCACGCCACACACCCCGATCCGCCGCTACCACCAGCTGGGAACGGGTGTCTGGGTGGTACAAAAGCCATCTCAAGCATGATGACTTTCTTCAGCGTGATGTCGTGATTCCGGGCACGCTCGAGCTCATCGCCGAGGCAGATGGATCAACGCCTCACCTTGATATCGCGTGCGGCGAAGGAACGTTTGCCGAAGCCTTTCAACAGGCATTTCCTCGACGAGCCTACGTGGGAGCTGATGCTGCCCCCACCCTCATCCACGCCGCCCAACGCAAACGGCTCCGGAATGCGGATTTCGTGGTTGATGATGCACGACGTCTCGCCACGTTTCCCCGCGATCTGCGGTTTGGATCGGCAAGCTGCATTCTTGCTATTCAAAATATCGATCAGCCTCAGCAGGTGTTTTTGCGTGCCGCCCAAGTCCTCCTGCCCGGCGCCCCGCTCGTCATAGTGATGAACCATCCCTGCTTCCGACAACCTCGACAAAGCGGCTGGGGGTGGGACGAAGAACGAAAAATCCAGTATCGCCGCATCGATCGCTACCTTAGCGCCTATGAAATGCCGATCATTGCCCATCCAGGCAAAGACCCGGCACTCGCCACCCCATCGTTTCATCACTCCGTGGGTGATTTTGTCAGTATGCTCACCCAAGCCGGGTTCATGATTGACGCGTACGAAGAGTGGACCTCGCCCGCTGTCAGCGACTCAGGACCACGCGCAAAAGCCGAGAACGTCGCTCGGCGTGAGATCCCCCTCTTTTTAGCGATCCGCGCTCGCCTACTGAAATAACGAGCTGAATACCCGCTTATACAAAGGCTGCCTTGCGCTTGGCGGGGTGGCTGAAATCGATGGAACCTGAATCTGTTCTGTTGGATCTTCCGGTCCAGCGAAGGCGGCCCCAGGAGCAGCAACCTCAACCATCTGCGGCGCTTCCGCTCCACGATTCTGCAGCGGCTCATACGCCCCAACCACCGGCTGATCGAGCCAGGCACCAGCGTCTACGCGAGCACCCTCGCCAGGTATCGGCATCTGAAATGGTTTTCTGAAAAGTTCTTCCACTCGAGCAAAATGTTGCTGCGTACCCGCCATCGCCTCCTTATACCCTCTGTTCAATTGCTGCAGCACATCACCCGTCGAAGCATTGGATTTGATCTCCTGCGGCGCACTTGGGAGATCTGGCAGACGGTACGCATAGACCTGCTCCGGACGGAGCACCGTCTTGCCGCCGATCGAACGTGCGCTCAGCGCTTGTTCAACGGCGGTAAAGGTGGATTGAGCATCTTCAAGTTCACGTGCGAGCTGTCGTAATCGTACCAGCTGACCAGGATCTTCCAAAAAATAGTCGTTGACGTGATAGCCATTGGTACCATCGTGGTACACAAAAAACGTGGAAGGATCACGGAATCCCCAATCACGCCAAGCGTCAAACGCCTGTACCTGATACTCAGAAAGCGATTCGCGCGCCTCAGCGTATCGCCGCTCAGTCTGAGTGAGCGCGGCTAAGGCCTCTTGGCGACGACGCTGCGTATCAACACCCGCTTGCTGCTCCGGTGAAAGCTGGTCGCGAGCGATTCGTTGTTCTTGATGAGCGAAAGAAAGAGAACCTTCAAAGGACATACATCTGATCTCCAGTATCCTGCAAAATCGAACATCCTGCAAGAAAAAGAAAAGCCACCCAAAATGGGTGGTGAGAGGACCGCAGGGTCACTCAGGAGCGTTGCGCCTGCAGGGGCTGCGAACGCTCTTTCACCTGAGCGATCGCGATGATGCTGCGACCTGCGATTTCCCCGAGGCGCGTATACCACTCGGCAGAGAGCGTCGCATCGCGGGCGCGAATCGCATAATAGCTCTGCGCCTGTTCAACCCACATGCCGAGCTGTGCCCAGACGACGTTGGCGATGTCTTCGCCGGGGTGGGGCACAACCTTGAACTGCTTGAGCAGCCGACGGTAGGTGTCGCGAACGACTCTCTCGAGTCGCTCTTGCATCTCCTCGGGAAGATAGCCCACGCCGCTACGAGCACGCTCGAGTAGGCACGCGACGAGAAGCAAGAAGGCCGCATCGACGACGAGCTGTTCGTGCGACGCCGCCTCGCTCTCTTCTTCGGTCGGAAAGAACTCGACCCTCCAGAAATCCTTGAGAAGCAGGAGGGTGTTGAGCTTGCGGCACGAGACCCGACGATGCTCCTTGACGAACCAGCTCGGGAGCAATGCACACAGCCGAACCATCTCGAGCATCACCACCCGAAAGAAGAACGTCCTCACTGGAGCGCACAGTGAGAATCGCTCGAACGGCGTCGGCTCCTCGGCGGGCCAGTACTCGAGTTCACGGAGAAATGCCTCCGGTTTGCGCTCGAGCTTCAGGTAGAAAAGCCAGAGAGGCATGACCTCCTCCAACCCTCCCTTCTGATGATCGAGCTTCACGGGCGGACACAGATTCCTCCACCCTTCGCGCTCGAGGAGCGCGCGCAAGGCGAGCACCCCCTGCGAGATCTCCCGAGGAAGCTGAGAGGTCCTGGGCTGGTACGGAAACGCGCTGATGGTCATGTGATCGATCCTCCATGTCTGCTAGGGTGAGTCGGCTCAGCCAGGGTGCCAGATTTCGCTAAAATGTCAAGGTTTGCGAGTATATTTGTCACTCTCGAGAGGAATCGCTAGTATATACCCCGTTTAAGGCTTGATCAGATACAAATACCTGCCGGCAGCAGCCCTTTGGGGGCACCGTATCGGGCTATAGCGCAGTTGGCTAGCGCGCATGCATGGGGTGCATGAGGTCGTGGGTTCGAGCCCCACTAGCCCGACCATGAAAAACACCTATAAACAGGTGTTTTTTCGTTGGGAATATCCTTGACACCCCGCCCATATTTCGCTACGTTCCCCGCGAAAGGAGCTCCGGAAGGAATGAGACTACTTTCTGCTGATGAGGCGCGTGGCCTGCTCGAGAAGGGGTCATGGACCATTGTCGAGTGCTCAAAAAGGGAGGATCTTCGCACACCGCCCAAGACGGGCCACATCGTGTACGTGGGCAGTGGAGAACAGGGGGCCCTCGTCATTGGATGCATACTCGATTCAAGCGAACGCACCATGACCTTCGCACGCTCATTTTGGTCGCCACAGCAACTCAACGACGTCACGATCCTGCTCTACCGCACTTCCGTCAATCGCGCGAAGTACGACATCCCGAGCCGCGACGCTGACTACTACGTCGTCACAAGGACTCGCTGAACCGACCCTCCACCCCAAACATGGGGTGATTTTTCTTGTCAGGTGACCGATTGACTCATCAAACAACAGCTGCTACCGTCCTCGACGAGGTGATCGATGAACCATTCACTCACTGGCTACACCTACATTCGTCCCCTCTCCTGGAGAGAGGTTCTCGCCGGCTGGCGAGCTCGAGAAGCATCCAACCCCGCATGGAAGGAGCTTGCACGGCACAAGGGCTGGCCCGACTGGGAATCCTGGCGCGGGTTCACCGCTCAGCAGTTTGGTGCCGCAGAGCGCTCCTGGCAGCTGCTGCGGGTGGATCAACCAAACCAGACCATCCCCAACTGGCTCATCGGACCGTTCCCTGGCTGGCAACGCCATTGTCCGAGACAGAACCTGACCACATTTGCCGAGTTACTGGCCGAGAAGGTTCGCGGAGAGCCCTTTCGCGCACACACGGGGATCGAGAGGATTCGCGCAGGGCTCCCCTTCACGACGCAGTACATCGGATTCCAGCGCGCTGATACGAAGCAGATCGCTCTCATCGACGGCCATCATCGCGCCCGTGCCACCGCACTGTCCGCTTTGCGAGGTGAGCTGATCGACTGGACAGACACCCAGATCACCCTGGCCATCACCCCACTCTCCCACGAAGAGACCGCGGGCCTGCCCGCCATCCTGGCGCAAGGCACCGACAACCCCTCACGCTCCCGCCCCTGAATCGGGCGGTTTTTTTTATTTCACTCTACGAAACCAGAACACGTCCGGAGTCGACTCCGAACCTGTTCTAGTCCCGCAAAAACCGTGGGAACACCTTGACAAAACCTGCGTTTTCTGCTATTTTCTACCGTATCCTACGCGTTCAATGCGAACGCTGGACAGAGGACGTGACCATGAAGAAACTCGGACCTGGCTACAATGAGACCGGCTGGACGATGAACGTCAAGTGCGAGGGCGACGACGAAAGCACTCGCAGGTGCAAGGTCGGCTGCGGGGCACCGCTCGAGATCGAGAAGAGCGATCTGTACTCGGTGCATCAGCACGACATCACAGGTCCGAGGGACGAGGTGCGCTTCACCTGCCCCTGCGGCATCGAGAGCGTGATGAGAGACGGCCACTACTTCACCAACCTCCCCACGAAGGCGCAGTGGCTCGCGAACAAGAATCACTGAAAACTGACTAGCCCCTATCTACGTATGGGGGCGTTTTTAATTATACATTTTTGCCTGCAAGGCAAAGAGTTCGGCGTAGCGACCTTGTTTGGCGAGGAGTTCGTCGTGAGAACCGTCTTCGATGATCTTTCCCGAATCCATCACAAGAATGCGCTCAGCGCGACGCAGGACAGAAAACCGGTGCGAGACCACCATGCAGAGCCGCCCTTCGACTGCTTCTGGCAGCTTTGAGAAAAACGCGTCTTCTTTTTCGGCATCCACCGCTGAAGTAGGTTCATCAAAAATCAGGACACGCGCCGGCCGAAACAGTGTTTGCGCAATCATTAAGAGCTGGCGCTGGCCGCCAGAGAGATCGATCGGCTCATCTTCCGGCATGTTATGCGTTCTCCCGATATAGGTCTGATCTTTGCGTGGAAACGAGGCGATCATTTCATCAAAACCACTCACGCGGAGCACTTCTTTCGCTCGCTTCCCCCAAGGTGCCGTGGGATTCCCGTAGCGAATAATATTCTGAACCGTGTCTTCAAATTTCGGCACGTCTTGGTTCATGTAGCCGAGCGCTTGAACCCAGGCATCGGATCGAATGGACTCAAGAGGAATGCCGTTCACGAGAATCCGCCCTGATGTTGGGCGATAGATACCGGCAAGCAACTTTAAAAACGTGCTCTTCCCCGCTCCATTCAAGCCAACAAGCGCCGTATACTCACCTTCTCGCACAGACAAACAGAGATCGTGCAAAATCTCTTGCGTCGTATCTGGATACGCAAAGGACACGTGATCAAACTCAATCTGCAGCGGCTGCTTTGGCAGAAGTTTTTTTCCTTCAACGCGAGCCGGGAGAGAGAGGACCTGATGGAGCAACTGCGGGATCATGAGCTGCTTCTGCAACCAGCCAAAACCAGAAAGCGCACTCGTCACACGTTCTGAAAATGACCTAAATGCTGGAAAAAACACGACCAACGCCCCAACAACGCCCGTCTCGATCGCATCGCGAAATAATACCATCGCGCCACCGAACATGCCGATAATCAAGACCATATCCGCAAGAAGGTTTGAGCCTACCCGCAATGCTCCTTCACGAAGCTTCAACTGAAGTCCTTTTTCAAAAATCCCCTTCCATGCCGCATAGAAGCGCTGATGGAGGCCGAGCGTCCAACGATGCTGAAGCCATGCGGTGTCAAGCAGAATCGAACTAAAGTACCACCCTCGCTTCCCTTGGCGAGACTCATAATTCAACACTCCCCAGCTCCAGGTTTTTTCATGGCGCATGGAACGAATCAGTACCGCGAACGGGAGTGTCATCGCTATAAGCGTCCACCATGGCAGGAGGAAGAGAACAGAAGCGTATCCAAACGCTACAAACAGCGTAAAAAGTAGCCAGTATCCCTCCTGTGCAACACTGAGAAGGTACCCTCGCTGAGTCTCATAGGCATGATAGAGCGCCTGAAATCGAGGGTGCTCAATGACCGCTGGATCCAAAGCACGAAGATGAAGGATCATGTCCTGTCTTAGCCTAAAGTCCAACGACAACCTCGCCGTTTCTCGAACATACTCCCTGCCTCGTTCGGCAATGATCCCAATCACGGTTACTGCGATAAGAAAAATGAAGGCGTTCTTCGCCTGATCGATATTACCCGCCGTGAGCGAATCAATAAATTGCCGCGTTAACCAGAGCATTCCGGCGGCAGAAAGCGGACCAAAAATAAGCGAAGCGACAATAATGGCCGTTTGCCGTTTTGTGGCAAAAAACGCATACCGCAAAAACCAGGCATAGGTTTTCCAGGCTTCTAAGCCCTGACCCTTAGGAATGTCGGGAATGAACGAAAAGGACGACATGCGAATAGTGTACCACGTTTCCTTACCCCTGCTTTGCCATCCAACGCAGTTCCCCTTCTACAAACGGATCAAGCTTCCCATCCAGTACCGCCTCAGGATCTGATGTTTCTACCTCCGTTCGATGATCCTTCACCATCTTGTATGGGTGCAAGACGTACGAACGAATTTGGTTCCCCCATTCCGCGCTCTGAAATTCGCCGCGGAGCTTCTGCTTCTCTTTTTGCTTCTCTTCTTCTTGTAGTTTCGCAAGCTTACCCCGCAGAATATTCATCGCCACCGCTTTATTTTGCGTTTGTGAACGCTCGTTTTGACAGGACACAGTGATTCCCGTTGGCAAGTGCACGAGACGAACCGCGGAATAGGTGGTATTCACCGACTGTCCACCCTTCCCACCGCTCATGAATGTGTCGACTCGCAAATCATCCGGCTTGATCTCAATATTGACGCTTTCATCAAGCTCTGGGAGTACTTCGACCAACGCGAACGAGGTTTGACGAAGGCCATCCGCATTAAACGGTGATTGCCGTACCAAGCGATGCACTCCCGCTTCACCACGCAGATGTCCATAGGCATACCGTCCATGAATGATCATGGTTACGGACTTGATCCCCGCCTCTCCCCCACGAGACTCGTCAACCAAACGCACCTGCCACTGCTTTTGCTCGGCATACCGGACAAACATGCGCATCAGCATTTCAGCCCAATCCTGAGCATCCGTTCCCCCGGCGCCGGCATGGATCGCCAAAATAGCCGGCCTTACATCGTACTCGCCGGAGAATAGGAGCTCAAACTCCTGAGCGAGAAATCGCTCCGCAAGCTGAGCTACCTGAAACGCCACGTCATCAACGACGGTCATGTCGTTCTCTTCAAGCGACAGTCGTAACATCTCTTCCGCATCAAGGAGTTGCATCCGAAGGCCGTTCCAACGTTCAAAGACCTGTTTTGCATCGGCGAGTTTTTGCAGGGTCGTTCGTGCTTCCTCAGGATCATTCCAAAGATCGGGGGCATTCGCCGCCACCTCAAGTGCGCTGATCTCGTCCCGTATTCGATCTAGCTGCAAAATCTGCCACGCTTCGTCGATTTTTCCGCGAAGCTGGTCTATTTGTTCAAGAAGCTCGTGTTGCATGAGGGCATCTTACGGGACAAAATCGTCTTTGACGAGGGGCTGACACGCAAGACAGACGTGCGTTCCACGACCCGCAAGCACGCTTTTCGAGATCGGTTGCTGACAACGAACGCAGGGCTTTCCGGCTCGGCCGTATACTTGGAGCTTTCCAAGAAATGATCCCTTCTCTCCATTCACATCCACATAGGTATGAGCACTCGTCCCCTGCTCGGCCACGGAATGTTCAAGGACCGCCTTTACCATCGTCGCGAGCCGTAAACGCTCATTTGGCGAGAGCGAACGAAGGGGACGCGCCGGATGAAGTCCCGCCATAAAACACGCTTCGTCTGCGTAGATGTTCCCGACCCCCGCAATACAGGACTGATCTAGCAACACCGCTTTCACCGATCGCGAGGAATGAAGCGGCAATGCCTCCGCGAGCTCTTCGGGTGTACTCGTCAACGGCTCCCGTCCGTACTCTGCCGTTATTCGCTCAATCTCCTTAGGATTCGTCACGTGCTTCAGATAGCCAAAACGCCGAACATCATTCCAAAGCAGGAATAATCGGATCGCATCACGCGTGAGGACAAACGCCAAGCGATCATGCTTGTGTCGTTCTTGTTCCGTTGGCAGGGATGGACGTTGCAACAGTTTTCCTGTCATCTTCAAGTGCACGAGCAGTGCAGACCCGTCGTCTAGTCTGCAGAGCAACAATTTTCCACGCCGATCGACTTCGATCACCATTCGGCCTCGAAGCGACGGCGCAAACCCTTCTCCCTTAGGCGATTCTTTGTCGCTTTCCCACAGAACAACATCCTCAATCACCGCTCCAACCAAGAGCGGTACAAGCTGTCGACGAACGGTCTCAACTTCTGGGAGTTCCGGCATACAAAAACCAGCCTAATCGAGCGGCTGGTGTTTGGCGAGATCCTGTGCGAGCGCCTGGGAACGTAGGCGCTCATCGAGCTTGTGTTGCCATTTGGTCTGTAGTAGACAACCCACCTAGTTTACCGATCCGGCCACGGGGTGACCAGCTCGTAGCCATCGTTTGTCACCACGGCGGTCACTTCGAAGTGGGCGCACGGACTGTTGTCGTTCGTCACGATCGTCCATCCATCACGTTTTTGATGCACTTTCCAGGTTCCAAGGGCAATCATCGGTTCGAGAGCGAGCACCATCCCTTCGAGCAAGCGTTGGCGTGGCAACCAAGTATCACGATAGTTCGGCACATTTGGTTCCTCGTGCACCGCGTGGCCTACCCCATGACCCACCAGATCCTTCACGATGCCATATCCCTTTGGCTTGATAAAATCCTCGACCGCTGCCCCAACATCATGTACCCATCCACCTGCTTTGAGCGCCCCCAACCCACGCACGAGTGCCTCGCGTGTATCCTGCACAAGGGCCACCCGCTTCGGATCATGAACATCGCCAACCAGCACGGTGGTGGCCATATCCGTTGCCAAACCCTCATACCACATCCCAATATCGAGCCCAACCATATCCCCTGTTTGAATAATACGATTCGGGACTGGAAGACCGTGCACCACTTCTTCATTGATCGAAATACACACTGCCCCCGGAAACGGAATCGTATCATCGTCGATACGGTATCCGAGGAACGACGGCTTCCCTCCCGCCTCCGCCATGCGCTGCTGAGCGAGCGCATCAAGCTCCGCCGTCCCTACGCCAGCGATGCATTTCTCGCGCAGCTCACGCAAAATGGACGACAAAATGGCGCCGCCGCGCTTCATCGCCTCGATTTCTTGAGGGGTTTTCGTCATGGACATAGGGAAATGATAGCAAAAACAGCTAAAATAGGCAAAAAACTAGAACCCGAGACGCCTCAGTCTATCTTCAATCTCTTTTTGTAGCTGATGGATGGGCTGATCCGCTTTCACCGTAAGTAACACCCCTTTTTGCCGGTAAAACGAGACGAGAGGCTCCGTCATGAAGTGGTAAATCGCTTGCCGGCTGTAGAACGCCTCCGGATGATCGGTGGGACGACCCTGTAGACCGTGCCCGCAGCGTGTACAGGTTTCCAATGGCCCAGGCGGAACGTCTTTCAGGTGGAATACCGATCGGCACACGGGACAGTCTCGTCGCCCTTCAACCCGTGCCTGCGCCGCATCATCTGCGATCTTTAGGTGAATTGCCACCTGTACCTTCGCCACTTTTTCAAGCGCGGAAGCTTGTTCGACATTTCGAGGATACCCCTCGAGAATAAACCCCTTCTCCGCGTTCACGTATCGTCGAATTTTGCGCAACAACACGGGATTCACCAGATCATCAGGCACCAACATCCCCTGTTCGACATAGTCGTCCACCAGAGCTCCAATCGCCGTTTTTCCCTGAATCTCTTCGCGGAGCAACGAGCCCGCCGTCAACCAAGGAACACCAAAAACCTGCGACAGTCGCTCTGCCTGTGTTCGTTTGCCCGCTCCATGCGGGCCAAAAAAGACCGCCCTCAGGCGCTTCTTTGCCATGGGGAGGAGCATAGCACGAACCCCCAGGGCGAGCCAGACGGATGCACAACGCACCACCCACCAACGAAAAATCCCCGCTGGAGCGAGGATTTTTGCGTTCTTACTTCTTTTTTCCTTCGATGACCGTCTGCGCCACGTTGTTTGGGACTTCGCCGTAGTGAGCGAATTCCATGCTCGAGCTCGCACGACCCTGGGTCATGGAGCGGAGGTTCGTGGTGTAGCCGAACATTTCGGAAAGCGGAACGAGGGCCGTGACCACACGAGCACCCGAACGTTCCGTCATACTCTGGATCTGTCCGCGCTTCGAGTTGAGGTCGCCGATGACGTCACCCATGAACTGTTCTGGCGTCACGACTTCCACCTTCATGATTGGTTCAAGGAGGTAGATCCCCGCTTTGCGACAGGCTTCCTGGAAGGCCATGGAACCAGCGACTTTGAAGGCGGCTTCGGAGGAGTCCACTTCGTGGTAGCTTCCGTCCTTGAGCGTGACCTTCACGTCGAGAATTGGGTAGCCGGCGAGCACACCGCGCTGCACCGCTTCCTGAATCCCCTTGTTGATTGGCTGGATGTATTCACGAGGAACCACACCACCCTTCACCGCATCAACGAATTCGTAGCCCTTGCCTCGTTCCAATGGTTCGAGGTCGATCACGGCGTGACCGTACTGACCGCGGCCACCAGACTGACGGATGTACTTTCCTTCGACGTCTTCCGCCTTGTTGCGAATAGCTTCACGATAGGCAACCTGTGGCTTACCTACGTTTGCTTCCACCTTGAATTCACGCTTCATGCGATCGACGATGATTTCGAGGTGAAGCTCACCCATACCAGAAATAATGGTCTGGAGCGTTTCTTCGTCGGTGCGAACACGGAAGGATGGATCTTCTTCTCCAAGCTTCTGGAGAGCGACGCCCATCTTTTCCTGGTCGGCCTTCGTTTTTGGTTCAATCGCGAGCGAGATAACCGGTTCTGGAATCGTGATGGATTCGAGAACAAGCATGCGCTTTTCATCACAGAGCGTGTGGCCCGTGAAGGTGGACTTAAGACCCACAGCGGCCGCAATTTCTCCAGAGAACACTTCGTTCACTTCTTCGCGCTCGTTCGAGTGCATGCGAACGATACGGCTGATACGTTCCTTTTCGCCCGTCGTGGTGTTCTCGACGTACGAGCCGGATGTGAGTTTCCCGGAGTACACACGGAAGAACACGAGTTTTCCAACGAACGGATCCGTCATGACCTTGAAGGCCAAAGCAGCGAATGGTTCGTCATCGTTTGCGGTGATGGAGATTTCCTTGGTTGGATCATCCACATCGTGAGCTTTCGTTGCTGGAATGTCGAGCGGACTTGGCAAGAAGGCCACGACTGCATCGAGCAAAAACTGGACCCCCTTGTTCTTGAGGGCGGAACCACACAAGATTGGGTAGAATTCATTCTTAATGACGGCCTTGCGGATACCCGTCATCATTTCGTCGACCGTGAGCTCTTCCCCGGCGAGGTACTTCTCCATGAGCTTTTCATCCGTTTCAGCCACGGCTTCCATGAGGCTAGCGCGATATTCCTTCGCCTTGGCCAACATGTCTTCCGGAACTTCGCGTTCTTCGAACTTCTGCCCCATTTCGTCCAAGTAGATCTCGGACTTCATGCGGATCAGGTCGATGATACCGATGAACTTGTCTTCAGCACCGATTGGAAGCTGAATTGGGTAGGCGCGCTTCGTCAAACGCTCGTGAATGGAGGCGACGTCCTTGTAGAAGTCAGCGCCCATACGGTCAAGCTTGTTGATGAAACAGATGCGAGGCACGTTATGCTTGTCTGCTTGGCGCCACACCGTTTCGGTCTGCGCTTCCACACCAGCCACACCGTCGAACACCGTCACAGCACCGTCGAGCACACGAAGGGAACGCTGCACTTCAATCGTGAAGTCAATGTGTCCTGGCGTGTCGATAAGGTTCATGCGGTGACCCTTCCAGAAACAGGTCGTAGCAGCCGCCGTGATCGTGATACCGCGTTCACGTTCCTGCTCCATCCAGTCCATGGTGGCTTCACCTTCGTGCACTTCACCAATTTTGTGCTTACGACCGGTATAGAAAAGCACACGTTCAGAACAGGTCGTTTTTCCAGCGTCGATGTGGGCGATAATCCCGAAGTTACGGGTATCTTTGAGCGAGTATTCGCGAGGCATAAATATATAACACGACGCACTTTCGTGCGTCGTGTTTCGAGATTATTTTGCGAAGTGAGCGAACGCACGATTCGCTTCCGCCATACGATGAACGTCCATCTTTTTCTTGACGGCGTCACCCTGATTTTGCGCTGCATCCATGAGTTCCATGGCGAGCTTTTCCGCCATTGGCTTGCCCTTGCGGGAGCGAGCAGCGGTGATCATCCAGCGGAACGCGAGCTGAATACGGCGTTCGGCACGAACCTGGAGCGGAACTTGGTAGTTCGCGCCACCAACGCGCTTGGACTTGACTTCGACTGTTGGGGAGACATTCTTCATCGCTTCGTCGAAGATTTCCATGGCAGGCTTCTGCATCTTCGCTTCGATGATGTCGAACGCTTCGTAGACGATGCCCTGAGCCGTCGACTTCTTTCCATCACGCATGATGGAGTTCACGAGTTTAGCGACGACTGGGGAATGAAATTTTGGATCGTTTGCGATTGTACGTCGCGGAGCTTGTTTACCACGCATAGGGAGTCATTACTTCTTATCTTCTTTAGGACGACGAGCTCCGTATACGGATCGGCTGCGACGGCGGTTAGCAACGCCCTGGGTGTCGTACACGCCGCGAACGACGTGATAGCGCACACCTGGAAGATCCTTTACACG
>CALBSL010000116.1 GCA_937968025.1 uncultured bacterium | reverse complement strand
GTTCAGACGTGTGCTCTTCCGCTCTCTTCAATCGCCTGATGACGCTCGGTATAGACCTGCTCGATCACCTCCGTGATACGTGTCACCTCGGCTGGCGTCTGACCCAACCCGCCCACCTTTGCATCACGCGCCAATACTTCTTCTACTTGTGTACGGTTGCGTACGCCACGAAGCCGAGTAGAAATCACGTTGCGTAACCGTTTGGCGAGATAGTCATCGAGACCCTGTACGTTTGCGAGTACAACCGTTTCTTCCACGACCTGCTCCACGAGCGATGCGAATGTTGTGGGTTTCGAACGAAGATCCGCTGCGGAAATCTCCGCATCGGCGGACGCCTTTGCCTTAAGACGTGCGCTCTGCTCGTCGTTGAGTCGGCGCACTTCGGCCTCACGCTGTGTTTGCTGAAGCCACTGGGAATATTCCTCTTCCGACATCACAGGAACCTGCTGCAACACGTGGGCGGCCGTCACAAGATAGGCCTCCACTTGATCCGCGGACCACCCCAATCCCCCATCAACCATCGGCCGTCGGAGAATTTCGCGAACTTGTTCAACTGTCCGAATACGTTTTATCGAGGACACGAGAATATCGCGCAAGCGTCGCACCATTTCTTCACCCAACAGACTGATGCGTGCCTCCGCTGCAATACGCCGAACGGCTGCACCATACGACATCGGACGCACAGAAATACGGAGCTGCCCCTGCAGCGCACTCGCTGGCACGCCGAGTGCAGTCAAGCGAGCATCCACATCCCAAATCGCTAAATCACCCAGTGGATAGAGGACGCGCTCAAGAACCACTCGCTCGACCAGTGACGCGTCTCGATCGCCTGCGAGCTGGGCGATTTTTTGTTGAAACCCCTCGAGCGGGAGAGCCTCAAATACCACCTGCCAAACAATGTCCATGACTCGTTCCCAAGCATCATGCTCAAACCCTAGCTGCGTTTGCGCCGCTGATTCCGCCTCTCCCGAAGCCTCATCCAGAAGATAGTTCTGAACCGGCTCGGGAGAAGCATCAAAGTACTTCAGCCAGGTATCACGCGTCATAATCCGACTTCATGCCGTTGAAAATTCTGTTGATATAGGAAGGCGCTTGGACATCTTTTGTCACTTCTTTCATCACCTCCGTCTTAATGGTCTTGGTCACTTTTTTGGTCATGACATTACCAAGTGCATCAACACGCTCAATGCCATCTATCACGATTGGTTCATCCTCCTCAACCGTTTGCTCGACGATCTGAGGCTTCATGCCGAGCGACACAGGGGTTTTCGATTCAGGGAAGAACGCCTTTCGTGCGTATTCCATTCGATCGTTGATGAGTGTGCTCTTCTTGGATGCATCCGCTGCGTAGGCCAGGAGTGATCCGGCCGCCTTCTTATCAGCGCTTGGCGCATAGAAGCCGCTGAAGAGTTTCTTAACATTCTCTTCCGTGGCGAAGGCCTTCTCAAGAATCCCTCGAGACAGATCGGAATCCACCTTGAG
>CALBSL010000115.1 GCA_937968025.1 uncultured bacterium | reverse complement strand
TGTTCCTACGCCAACACCCACGGATCCTAACGCCACCATTCGCCAAGATCGCCTTGTTGCCGCTCCGGTATGGGTTGACACCATGGCCATGTATTATAATAAAGATATTTTGAATGCGGCTGGTATCCCCACAGCTCCCGAATACTGGGATCAATTTCAGGACCAAGTCAAAAAAATCACCAAACTCGATGGAGAAGGAAAAATTGTTCAATCCGCTGCCGCACTTGGAACATCTACCAATGTCGAACGTTCTTCCGATCTTCTTTCCGTTCTCATGATGCAAAATGGTGCCCAAATGGTTGATGAAGCCGGCAATCCCACCTTTGACCGTCAACCGGATTCGGGCACGGGCTCCCGTGAAATACCGCCATCTCACCAAGCATTAGAGTTTTATACGGACTTTGCGAACCCTGCTAAAGAAACCTTCACCTGGGATGCAGCACAGCCAAACTCTCTCGAAGCGTTTATCCAAGGAAAAACAGCTTTTTTCTTCGGCTATTCCTACCACTATCCTCAAATCAAAGCCCGCGCTCCAAAAATTAATTTAGGCATAACCAAGCTTCCACAGATCGAAGGCAATCCCTCAAAGAATGTGGCTAATTATTGGATGTGGGTCGTATCAAAAAAATCCGCCAATGTGGATACATCGTGGAACTTGTTGAATTATCTCATGAAGCCCGAAGCCTCTAAGAAACTCCTCGAAAAAATGCAACGACCAGCCGCACGCAAAGCTCTCTTACCCGATCAATTCACCAATGAAGTAGTCGGTGTCTTCGCGTCTCAAGTTCTTACGGCTCAATCCTGGTACCGTGGAGCAAACCCACAAGTGGTTGATCAAGCCTTTGCGACCCTCATTGATAAAACCTTGGAAGGTGGCGTACGTATAAGCGAAATCATGTCCTTTGCCGCCAATCAAATCCGTCAGAGTATGCGTGATACAAGTTTAGACGAATAAAGGCAGCTCCATCTTTATCTGCTATACTAAAATACATTCTATGTCGGCGAGAAATATCGGAGCGATAATAACGTTGGCGAGCATCCTTTATTTAGCTTTTGGAATCTCGGTCAAGGCTGCCACCTGCTCGCCGTTTGTGTGTAGAACAGCTCGTACTGCTGAAATCACGCTGACAGGTTTACCTGCACCGCTTCCAAACGCGGACGGGACTCCTGGAACCCCTTTATCTAATACCTGCGAGGTTGTAACTGAGCGTAATTCGGTACGCTGTAACGCTTTATGTCAAACAGCCTGTCAGGTATTTGGAGCAACACAAGGAGGTGGAGCATGCGCTTCTTCATATATTGCTAGCTGTTCGAACGATTCCGGACCAAGTTTAGCCGATCCAGCCCCTACCCCGACTCCTACACCTACTCCTGCTCAAGATCCCGCTTCTATACAAGGAGCGGACGTCAACTGTGGACGTTCCGCAGCGGCAACCAGACGTACAAACCCAAATGCTGCCATTAGTTCAGATATAGCCGACGGTTGGGTGTGTGCCATGCCTCGCAATGATGGAGAGCGCGGACGTTGTCGACCCTACTCCAGCTGCAGCGCATGGGCAGGCGCCGCCTGCTGTCCAGCCGGAGTTGGAGGACCGTTGAGTCAAGGCACGCCAAGCGCCCCTCCTGCTCCTCCTGGTGTTCCAGGTCGTTTTAACCTCCCGACTTGCGCGACCACGCATGACGCCGCCCTAGCGGGCAAATGCACCCTCGACGATATCGTCCAAGTCGGTGTGACTTTTGCTAATTTTCTGATGGGTCTCGCTGCAGCCTTTTTCTTGGCAATATTTGTCTGGGCCGGCTGTAAATATATTTTTTTCGCCTACGATCCAGGAGTAGCGGGAGATGCCAAAAAAACCCTCACCAACGCCGCCATCGGTATGCTCTTAGTCTTGGGAGCATCCGTCATCATTAGATTTGTCCAAACGGCGGCTACAGGTAGTTCTGCTCCTCCCGTACCCGCTGCTGCAACTTCTAAGACAGCAAATCCTTCATCTCCAGCTGCCGGCACTCCCTCTACGCCACAACCTGCTCCAACACGTTAATTGTATGTCATCGTCTTCTTTAAAAAACCTTCTTATTCTCTTGCTAGGTTTAGGAGTGGCTCTAAGCATGGCAACAAAAGTTCACGCTTTCGCTTATACCTGTCAGTTCTCTTGCATTAGTCGCTTGGCATTTCAAGGATTAATGTGCAGCACGAATGCACAACAAACCGAAGAAGAACGACGCTCATTGCAAGAGTATGACAGCAGCTCGATCTCAGGGAATGTGACATTCCCTGGTTCAATTTCTCAGAACCCGGTTTTTTACTCTATTAGTAACCTTTCTGAAACGGTAGAAGTCCCCACGGCTGACGCATGTTCGCAAGCTTGCAGAAATCGTTGTGGAGATGTCTGTGGACAAGGCACGCGTCGCTTTTTTACTGGTAGTCAGCTTTCTGGTGATCAACGCGCTTGCTTAGATGTGGATACGATTCCAAGTTTTGTTGTTTCTCCTGACACGATATGTAGACGTATTGTGCGTGGAGGTCCTCTACCTTCGGTGCAACGTTGGGCACAAGCCGGTCAAACTGCTTCACGTCCAGATTGCACGGCCCCTGCCGCTGCCCCAACCGTTTCGCCGGTGAGAGCTTGTAACCCTCCCCCTGTTCCAGCCAATGACTCAGCAAAAAAATGTGTATTTTTTTGTATGCAGCCAGGCGTCGGTTCTGATGGAAATGGACGAGCTGCTCTTGAAACGGGTCAAAATTCTCAAAATCAGAGTTGTGTAAACGTAAATGTCGTAAGACGTGTTGGGCAGCAGCCATGCACCCAAGCCGGAAATTGTGCCTGCGAAGAAGAGTGTAAGCGTACCTGTGGATCAGAAGGAGGAAAAACGCGTTGCTTTCTTGGCCGTAACAATCCCGATCAAATCTTGGCTTGTTCAGGAGCCGGTAATATTGGTCAAGCGCAAGCTCCTCAGTGTTTAGATGATCCAAATGCCACGGGCACATCACGCACATTGTTTAACCCTTTAAGTACTACCGATATTGGTGAGGTTATCGCTCGTTTCATTCGCGCTGTCACCGGCATCGCTGGCTCCATGGCTTTACTAATGTTCGTCGTGGGTGGTGTCATTTGGATGACAGCCGAAAGCAGTGATCGGGTGAAGCTCGCTCAAACGATTCTCAAAAACGCCTCACTTGGATTGATCCTCATTTTCTTCGCCTATTCTATTGTGAGCCTATTTCTTTCCGTGTTGGGAGTATAGGGTCAAAGAGTATTACGGTGCAGATGCAGGCGTGTCATGAGGGCAGAACCCTGCTATCATATGAATCATATGTCACGTTTTGCTTCAAAATGGATAGCTCTTTTTTTCATAGCTGCACTCGGATGTTTTTTACGTCTGCAGCCAGTAGAGGCACAAAATGCACCCGCTCAACCTCAGACGCAAACTCAAGCAGAAACCCGAACAGGTACCTTGCCCGCGATCCGTCCCGGTACGTGCACTATGAATTGTGTGAATGGAAGGAGTCGTGTGACCGCACGGGAAAACAACCCTGATACAATTCGTAATGATGCTAGCTGCGCAGCACGTTGTCAGACGGTGTGCGCTACCAAGGTCGCGAACGATGGAACGCCGTTTAGGTGCGATAGCCATAGTTTTGAAGCTTTAGCTGGCGGCCAAAGTGCCACTCCTCAAGCAAACGCTGGTGGCGGGCAAACAGGTTCAGGAGCTGCGCAGACATTGAGTTCTAATACATCCTGCCCAGGTTTGAATGGACTGCATGATCCTTTTAACTGCTCCTCTCTCTCGACGATCATTGGGAACATTGTAAAATTTCTTCTCGCTATTGCGGGCGCCCTCTTCCTTGCTATGTTTGTCTATGGTGGTGCCGTTTGGCTCACCGCCGGATCTTCTGATCGTCACGAAGAAGCGCGTAAAACCCTCATAAATGCTTCTGCGGGCGTATTAGTCGTAATTTTTTCTTATACACTTGT
>CALBSL010000114.1 GCA_937968025.1 uncultured bacterium | reverse complement strand
TGCCATCGTCCTGTCCTCCCGCTCCGTGGGCTCTCTGCCTCACACCCATATAGTAACATGTTCGCACGGGTTACGCAAGCGGTTTGGGGGCGAGTTGCCATAGTGAAACGTGATGGGAGCCATAACGGAACGTTGGTTGCAGCATGGAAACGCAAACGCTATACTAGCGGCATGAACACGAAACGCGCGCCAAGGATCTGCCTATTTTGCCGCCGTGAGTTCGCGCTCGCCGAGAGAGGGAGGCTGCCGATCTACTGCTCGGCCTACTGCCGCCACCGTGATTGGGTCCTGAAGCAGGCGATGATGACGACGGTATTCTTTTTCATGATGCCGATGGTGCTCCTGTCCGGCTTCGTGTTCCCGCGCGAGACGATGCCCTGGGTGGTTCAGGCCTTCGGCCAGCTCATTCCGCTTACCTACTTTCTGGTGATTGTGCGCGGGATTATCCTCAAAGGCCTCGGCTGGAGCGACCTCTGGTCGTCCATCTGGCCTCTCGCCCTCATGGCCGCAGGGCTCCTCGTCTTAAGCATCCGCACCTTCCATAAACGCTTACGGTAACAGCTTCACGCGTAACCGTTCACGGGGTGTCGCATGGTCTCGCGCAATCTCGACGGGCGCCCGAGGTTATTTTTGGGCGGGTGTCGGCAGGAGCGACGGCGGGCATTGACCGCGCATCGCGGCTTCGACGCTGGCGGTGACGTAGTCGACGACGTTTCGGCCCTGCTGATTGAGCGTGCAAACGACGGTCATCATGCGCTCGACGAATCGGCTTCCCTCCGGGCTGTGTGTCCCGAAACAGAGTTTTCGCCAGATGACCAGGGCGCGAATGACGCGCTCGGCGGCGTTGTTGGTGGGCTCGACCCCCGGGATACGCACGAAGGTCCAGAGCGCTTTTTCCACGGTAAGGATCTCGCGACACATGCTCATGGTTTTTTTGTGACCGCAGAGGGACCCGCGAGTCAAAAGCGTTTTGACGCGTCGACGTAAGGGGACGACATACGATTGGAAGCTGGACCTGGAGAGCGTTCCATCGCGCACCCGGTGCCACCAGGTAAAAAGAAGCGTCACCTCCTCTAGAAGCGCCTGTCCAATGGGCGCGGCAGAGCCGCCCCAATCCACGAAGGCTTGGAAATGGCG
Organism: uncultured bacterium; assembly: GCA_937968025.1. GTDB lineage: Bacteria > Patescibacteriota > Patescibacteriia > 2-12-FULL-60-25 > 2-12-FULL-60-25 > JAGOUA01. Next base: position 1,506 of record CALBSL010000114.1, on the reverse strand, counting down.
TTTCAAATGCGCCCAACAGAGTTGCCTGAAAGCCAGCGGCCACCAGGTGTAGGCGCACCAGCGATCCGTAATGAGAACGCCACAGACTTTTCCCAGGAGTTCTTTGGCAACGGCTGTCCCACGGGAGGTGCGAATTAAAAAGACCGTCACCTCTGGGGTGAAGGCCGCCCAGGCCCAGGCTTTGAGGCGCCGGACGCCTTCGTACCAGGTGGTTTCATCGCCGTTTTTGACGGGTTGTTTTTGAACATAGGCGTGAGCTTCGGCGACGGCGTCTTTCAGAGCAAGGCTGGCCATTTGTTCGCAGTTGCTCACCGAGCCGACGGACATCGTCACACCGAATAAATCCCCCATGGCGTCGGAGGCCATCCGTCGACCCAGATGGTAGTAGCTGGTCAACAGCGAGACAACGGCCACGACCCGGGAACTGAAATTCCCGGGGGGAACCCCTGCAGGAAGAGCGGCCCGGGTCACGGTTCGGCAATCCTCGCAGAGGAGTGCGTGCCTTTGATATTCGGTGATAAACGGTTCCACCGGCGGCAGATCGATCACTTGGTGGCGCAGGGGGTTGGGATCTTCCCCTTGGAGAGGGCGGCGGCATTTCTTGCAGCGCTCGGGCTTGAGCGGAACCGTCTTGTTGACGCGCTCCGGCGGCACAAGGTCGCGTGTGTGCTTCGGGTGCTTGGGTTGGCCTCCGGGTTTGCGACCGGACGGTTCGCGTGGGGTTTTGGATGGAACCGACGGCGGATCGCTGGAAGGAGGCAAGGAGGAGTTTTGCGAGGTTTGCCTCGAACGGTCTTCGAATTTTCGCAAGCGCGCCTTGAGCTGACGAATCTCGGCACGCAGTTCCGCGATGGTCCGACGAAAGCGGGCCAGTTTTTCGTTCTGCCCGTGGGCCGGTTTTTTGGAAAGGCGTTTTTCCGTGCGAGCCGGATTACGCATGCAGGAGGCGCTCCCGAAAGTTCGGGTTCACAGGATAGAGATAAATGTCTTTGACCGGGACCTGCAAGGATCGCGTGCGGTCTTGGCGGCTGCGCCCTTGGGTTTGGCCGACGCAGATCCAGTTAGCGGCTCGGTAGCAGGTTCCGCGAAACCGGTCCCGATCGACAAAGGTTTCCAAAAGATCCACCGGGTGAGCGTATTTGGCTTGCCAATCCTGAACAATCCTCCGGCTGATGCGCCCCAGGATATGACTGGCCAGATGCGGCACGCGCACCCAGGGCAATATAAGGAAGCGATTGTGAACGCGACTTCCGAGAAAATTATTTATACGGATCGCGTCGATGGGTTTCCGGGGAATTTCATCCAGACGCCCGATTTTAAGAAGCAAGTACCGGAAGGTTCTACGTTTGAGAAAATTCTGCGCATTAATCCTAAGCTAGATAAGTATTGGCGTCTCTTGAAGGCGAGCAAAACGTTGTTGGGTGAGCCGGAAAAACTAAAGGCTTCTTACAAAACGGTGTTCTCGGCTGGGCACGGGGTCGATTTGATAGATGGCATCCAATCCGC
>CALBSL010000113.1 GCA_937968025.1 uncultured bacterium | reverse complement strand
CGTCATGAACGCCGAAGCGAGCAAGATGACAATAAAGAGCATGTTCACGATATCACGGATCACCACCCATCCAATCTCGACCGGTGGAGCGTTATTGAACTTGTTGTAGCGCGCAAACACGATCAAGACACTCGTGAGGAGAATCAACAATTTCGACAAGAAGTACGTGATGACGCTAAACAAAAACGTGATCATCAAGCCAACCGCCTGCACGATACAGGCGCTTGCCCCTCCGCCCGTACAGTTCGTTAAGCTCGACGTATTCGCCCACACCTGCTGGTAATCACTGAACGTCACCCCGCCCGATGAGGCAGATGACGAGGTTCGCGCAGCGGGCGTAGGTGCGGGAGCGGTACTCGGTGCGGTAGATGCGGTCCCTGGCGCTTGTTGTTGCGCAAGCACGCGCTGCGGTAGCGTCGTTGAACCCAAGACAAGCGCTGCCATCAGCAGACCACTCAACACCTGTTTTCCACGCATGGATGACAGAAAAGAACGCACTCGAGCAACAAAGATCATAGTCGCTACGGAGTATACCACATTCGTTTTTATCCTCCCATGCACCGCCTCTGTGAACCTCGTATACAGCTTCCGCGTTCTTTGGTATCCTCACGGAACATGGAACCTCGCTCTCCCGACCTCCTCCAAGCGGCCGAAGGCCAGTTCAAGCGCCAAACCACGATCATCAGCGTGGTCTTCATGCTGCTTGTTGCAAGCGTGTCTGCGTACGGCGCGCGGTGGTCCTATCTTTCGAACCACCAAGACACCACCAAACAAGCTCAGGCCACCGATCTCCCGGTGATCCAAGATTTACGACGATTGCTCTTTGGAACAACGCCGTCCACCGGTACCGCCACCCCTGAAACCCAGGAGCAGATCAACGTCCTCATTCTCGGCATTGGCGGCCCCGGGCACGAAGGATCAAACTTAACCGACTCTATTCTCCTTGCGTCGATCAACCTCACGAACCGCAAAGTAGGACTCGTTTCTATTCCTCGCGATCTCGCGTATCCACTCGGAGGTGGACGATTTGAAAAGATCAACTCGGTGCACGCCTACGCCGAACAAGCAGCACCAGGTGAAGGAGCCGCTCGTACCGCTCAGGCCTTCTCTCAGCTCCTTGAGACCAGAATCGATCACGTGGTGCGCGTCGACTTCCAGGGGTTTATCAAACTCATTGATGCAATCGGCGGTATTTCCGTTCCGGTTGAAACAGCCTTCACAGACACCTCCTATCCTTCCAACGATCCGCCTAACAGCTGGAAAACGGTGAGTTTCAAAAAGGGTGTGCAAGACATGAATGGTGAACGTGCGCTCATTTTTGCTCGAAGTCGGCACGGGAATAACGGCGAGGGATCCGATTTCGCCCGCAGTCGACGCCAACAACTCGTCATGATTGCC
>CALBSL010000112.1 GCA_937968025.1 uncultured bacterium | reverse complement strand
CGGGAGAGCTCCTCAAGAAAGCTGGGTCGGGCGCCATTACGGGCACGGTGGCCGCCATTCTCGTCGTGGTGATCATCGTGTGGCTTAACATTCGCTTGTTCTTCCCGAATCCAGAATCAAGCTGGCGCAAACCGCTCGAACCGCTAGGAAAATTTGGCGTGATTCTGCTCGACGGCCTCATGCTCCTGGTCACCATGCTCCAGTTCCTCTTCTTGATGTTGATTCTCTTCCTGCCTATTCTCGTGATTATTTTGCCAGGGGTCATCATTGCCGGTACACTTCTGGGAGGCCTCGGCAACTAGCTTTTTTCTCTGTCATCTATGTTTGTTCTTTCCGATCGAGCACGAAAACTTCTCTATCTCACCCTCTTCCTGGCGGTGCTGATTGGTGGCGTGGTCGCGTACTTCGTGATCACTCGTTCTGCACCATTATCCCCAAGCGCTCCCACGCAAGACGCGACGAATCCAGGCGCCCTCCCAAATGCCGGACAAGCCACGCCAGGCACTGGCGCTGTTCCGGTAGGCTCCCTTCCCAGTACCGGTCCGCTTCGGTTGCCTGATCCTACCACTCCTTCTCTCACGGATTCGCTCCCTCGAACGAGCGTTCTTGTCGATGGAACGACGCGGTTTACCAGCCTCGGTCCTGCTCGTGACACGGGTGACCTCCGCTTTTATAACACCGCCGATGGAAAGTTTTATCGCGTCAATGACCTAGGAGAAACCACGCCGCTTTCTGATAAAGCCTTCTATGGCGTCGATAGGGTGAACTGGGGATCCGCCACCGATGCGGCCATTCTTGAGTTTCCCGATGGATCCAACATTTACTACGATTTTGCCGCTCAGCGTCAGATCACCCTGCCAAAACACTGGGCAGATTTCACGTTTAGTCCAGATGATCAACAGATCGTCGCAAAAAGTCTCGGGAATAATGAGTCCAACCGTTTTCTGATTCTTTCAAATCCAGATGGAAGTAATGCGCAAGCCATTCAAGAGCTGGGCGATAACGCGGCAAAGGTTCATACTGCTTGGTCGCCATCAGGTGATATTGTGGCGTATGCACACACCGGCAATGACGTCGGGTTTAATCGCGAGCAGATCATTCTCGTCGGCAAGAACCGCGAAAACCTTCCTGGACTCATCACCGAAGGGCGAGGATTTGTTCCAAGCTGGTCACCAAATGGAACATCGCTCGTGTATAGCGTCTACACCTCCGAGAACGGGTACCTCCCTGAACTTTGGGTGAGCGGTGGCACGGCTGAATCCATCAACAGCAACCGTCGACGGCTGGAACTGAACACGTGGGGCGACAAGTGTGCCTGGCATACCGAAGAGCTTCTCTACTGCGCCGTACCATCTCGTCTTGAAGTTGGCGCCGCCCTGCAGCGCGATGCGCTTCCACAAGGTGATGATCAGTTGTTCCGCATCAACCTCAGAACGGGACAAAAGACCAACTTAGGAACGATTGAAGGCGCGAACGCCGTCTCTGATCTCACCATCGCTCGAGACGGAACCTACGCCACCATGCGCAACGTTACCACCGGGCAGATTCTTCGTACGCGTCTCTCTCCGTAAACTATGGACACCCAAACACGCTATCTCTGGGCGTTCGTGGGCGGCTTTGGCCTGCTCAGCGGACTGTTTTTATGGTCGGTCGTGTATAAAACACTGAACACCTTCCCCGTGGGAGATGCGCCACCGGTCGAGACCATCACCGCTGCGCCGGTTCAGCCACCGGTACGCTCGCAAGATCCTCGCCTCGGCTCGAACCGTACCGACGCTATCGAGATCGTCGAGTACGCCGACTATCGCTGTTTGCACTGTCGCACCATGGCGCCAGACCTCTTTGCGCTGCTTTCAGATCCACAAATGAATGTGCGGCTCATTTGGCGTGAAGCCCCAACGAGCGATCAAACACCAGAAGGACTCCTCCCCTTCGCGGCCGCTCGCTGCGCCCATGCGCAAGGAAAGTTCTCCGCTTTGCACCCGGCTCTCTTCCGTCTCTCCGTGGTCAACGCCACAACGATTCTCGACGAAGCGAAGGCCGCCGGCCTCAATCTCCCTCGCTTCGAGTCCTGCTTAGGAGACCCTACCGTGTTTGAAGCGATCAAACGCGATCAAGCACAGGCGCTCCAATACAATATCGTGGCCGCACCAACCCTCTTCATTAAGGGTAAACCGTACGTAGGAGCACTCACTCGTGCCGATCTCACCGCCCTGCTCCGCTAATCTCTCGCCTATGCATCGCTCCCGCTCCCTGTTCGTGTGCCTGACACTCTTGCTTGGACTGTTGCTTGTTCCGTCGTCTTTGGTCTACGCGCAATCCGGCACACCAACACCCGCCACTGCCACCCCCACGACAGCAACCCCAACGCCAAGCACCGCCCCCACGGTGCGCTCACTCCCGTCCATCGTGCCGCAGCTCTCCGTTCCGATTCCAGGCGTCACCTTTACTGCGCCCGTCACCGAAAGCGATCAGGTGAGCGTGCCGTTTTTAGCGCAGTACATCAACGGTATCTACAGCTACATGCTGGGAATTTCAACGATCATCGCCATTATCGTCGTGATTGTTGGCGGTTTTTACTATCTCCTGGGAGCAACGGTTGGCGATGCACGCAAGGGACAAACACTGATTAAAGATGCGATTGGAGGGTTGGTCGTGCTGTATGCTTCGTACTTTATTCTGTACACCATCAATCCAAACTTGGTGAGTTTGCGACCGTTGCGGCTCCTGATGGTGCGGTCGGTGCCGATCAGCGAAGGCTCAGGGAATCTCGTGGCGAATGATGCCGTCCCTGGAGGGAGTGACGCCATTCGTTGTCCGATGAGCTACAACCAGGGAGCGGGTTCATGGGCCCGTTTGCGCTACGGCAATACCACTGACCTCCTCACCACCGGAACCATGACCGAGCGTGCGTGTGAACGAGGTGAGAGCCAATCAACTTCGGCGGCGTGTCTTACGACGTTCAGCCAATCCGCCTGTGGCGTCACCTCGATGGCTTCTGTGCTGGGATTCTACGGCCTTGAAATTTCCATCCCTACCCGATCAGCAGAAATCGGAGGGCCGGAAATGCGCCTCGTGAACCCAACAGACACGGCGATCTACTCGATTCTGAATGGCGGACGACAAAAGAATAATGCTGCGGGTGGTGACGTGTTCTTTTCAGCGTTTCCGCAATACTTTCCGCAATTCTCTATCCAAACCGTTCCAAAAGCCTCGGTTCCGCAAAGACTACGCGAAGGGCACCCTATACTGATCGCCTGTCGAAGCGTGGCCCTGTATCGAGATGATGCCGCCACCGAACCAGTGAACGATCGCAATGGGTCGCCCACGCTCTACGAGGGAGGTCACTTCATGGTGTTAAGCGGGGTCGTGAATGAACAAATCCTACGCATTCATGACGTTGGGAACGGCAATTCAAAAACGATTCGGTTTGCAGACTATCAAGCCCACTGTGGAGACGGTCGATTAATCATGCCAAGACCAAATGCCCCACAAGAAGTATCTGTCGTTTGGGGAACGGGCTCGAATCAAACCACCGTCCAGATGCGACTTAATCCAAGTGCTGGTCGTTCCTGTTCTTCCAGCGGCTCATCTTCTGGCACCTCATCTCGTACCAGAGGCTCTCTTGAGGTAGTGAGTTTCAATTATCAGCCAGCGGGGAGCACCGCAGAGACCTGGCCCGCCAATTCAGGACGCGCCATGTTTCCGACGCGCTTGCGAAGTGTTGAGAACCCTCAGCTACACGCCTTCATCTACCTCCATGGGAATAACAGCGGCAACGAAGGGCCCGATACCGGACGCTACCTCAACCTCCTGAGAGAGTCTCTGGAACGCGTGGCTGGGTCAAAAAACATCGTCATCCTTACCCCACATCATAACGGCAGCGCCAACGCCTACAACCGGAATTTCGATATACAAGCGTTCTATAACCAAGCGATCCAAGCGGTTCGATCCGTTATGCCAACCGCTGGCATCACCGACGTGGTGATTGGCGGACATAGCGGAACCACATGCGAAGGCCTCTCAGGCTTTCAACGAGCTATTTCGAGCGCTCCCGGAAACCTTCGCGGAGTCATCGTCTACGACGGCTGTATCGGATATCGACTTGGGAGCGGAATCGTCAATCCGTCCGACCTCACTGTACCGAGCGGCGTCGCCCTGTATTTTGCCCCAGCGCTCAACGGCATGGGTGATGATAACAACGGCTACGCCATCTTCAATCGAAATTGGCGCATGAACCCTGTTCCTGGTGAAAATATTCCTGCTTGTGTTGCTGATGCTGGCGTCCGTACCACCACCCTCGCCCCCCAACCAGATGGACAACGCCAAGGCGGTGGCGAACTCTACTCGTTTGCGATGCAAACGGATCACGCTACCAACGTCCGTGCCATGACGAATATCGCCTTCTGCGCCCTCTACAGAAGCAACCCCTAATGTGATACAACGGGGGCATGGCGAAATCTTCCAAACCTCCTGCGGTGAAATTTGTCTGCACCAAATGCGACGGACAATTTTCGAAATGGCAAGGTCGCTGTGAAGTGTGCCAGAGCTGGGGTACGCTCAAAGCGGCGGAGACCGTCTCTTCCACCACCGAACAAAGCCGCCCATCGTTGCCCACAAAAACGGGAACGTTGACCTCGTTTGCGACCCTCCCTTCAAGCGGCAGCGTTCCGCTCTTCTCTCTTGGCATTGCTGCGCTTGATCGAGTGTTTAGCGGCGGGATTGTTCCTGGATCGGTCACGCTTGTCGGAGGAGAACCCGGTATCGGAAAATCGACCCTCCTTGCCCAGGCAGCCATCGCCATCGCCGCTCGAGGCGCTTCGGTGCTGTATGTGACGGGAGAGGAATCTCCGCAACAAGTGCTCCGTCGTTTGCAGCGTCTGTCACAGACTGCGCTCCCTCCTTCCCTATCGTTTCTTGATGCCACGGATGCCCAGGTCATTGCCGGCACGATTCATACCCACAAACCCACCCTCACCATTGTTGATTCGATTCAGTCGATTCGGGTGGTCGATGCCACCGGTGAAGCAGGAAACCCCAACCAGGTGCGAGCATCCGCCTCGCTCTTGAATGAAGCCGCGAAACGCTCGGGAGCGGCGGTTTTTCTCGTGGGACAAGTAACGAAAGACGGCGATCTCGCGGGACCTCGCCTCCTTGAGCACTTGGTAGATAGCGTGCTCATGCTCGAAGGCGATCGCGGAGAGGATATCCGTGTGCTCCGTGTACTTAAACATCGTTTTGGAACCACGGATGAAACGGCTCTATTTACGATTCATGAAGACGGTTTGCATGAGCTGCTCGATCCATCGGTGCGGTTTTTACAGGATCGCGCCACACCGATTTCTGGCTCCGCCGTTGGGTGCACCGTCGATGGCAACCGGGCGCTCTTGTGTGAGATTCAAGCGCTGGTGACCCCGGCAGGCTTTGGGATTCCGGCCCGTCGTATCGTTGGGTTTGATCCAAACCGTGTGCACCTCTTGATCGCCATCCTTGCTCGACGCGCAAGCTGTCGCTTGGGCGATCAAGACGTGTTCGTCAATACCGTGGGCGGACTTAAAATCACCGATCCGGGCATGGACCTCTCGCTCTGTCTTGCACTTGCTTCTGCGAGCTGGGATCAAGCCCTGCCACGGCATCTCGTCGCTCTTGGTGAAGTGAGCTTATCTGGCGATATCCGCCCGATCCCTCGCCTTGATCTTCGTCTCAAAGAAGCAAAACGACTTGGCTATACACAAGCACTCATTCCAAAACCAAGCGCAAAACTGCCAACCATTGAAGGATTGACCGTAACGGTTGTCGCAACCCTCGCGGAAGCTGTAAAGCACGCGGGCCTAAAACCCGTCCATCGTGCTGCAGAACGATCCGCACGCGGCTTTGATCCGCATCACGAAGCGTAGAACGCTATTCGTTGTGGGAGAGTTCCCGTTTACGACGAACTTCCTCACGAATCCACGGCACCTGCGCGAGCGTCGCATCATCGGCCAAGAGCGTTCGCGCGAGCTCTGCTGCACGCTGAAACAATCCCGTATCTTCCCAGCGAACGGCTTTAAACGGGAGCTGTCCGCTTTGCTCCGTCCCGAACAGGTTCCCCGCTCCTCGTCGCCGAAAATCCTCCTCCGCCAGAGCGAAACCATCCTGCAAACGGGCGACTTGTTCGAGGCGATCGCGCGCCTCCCCTTCGGCCTCTGTCAAAAAGAAGCACGCACTCGCTAGATCTGAACGACCGACACGACCACGAAGCTGGTGCAGCTGGGCCATGCCAAAGCGTTCCGCCCCTTCAATCACCATAACGGTGGCTCGTGGGATATCGACACCGACCTCAATCACGGTCGTGGCGATTAACACATCAAGCTCACCCGCGGCAAGCTTTTTCATGGTTTCATCTTTTTCCTCGGGCTTGATTCGTCCATGCACGATACCGATCCGTAAGCCATGCAGCGGGCCACGCTCCAACACCGCGGAGAGTTCCTGCACCGAAGCCGCCCCGAGCGCATCCGATGAATCAATCAGTGGACAAACAACGAAACTCGCCTCTCCCCGTGCGGCCGCGGCCCGAACCGCCTCGTACGCTTGCTCACGCTGCTGACCTACACACACGGCAGAGGTGATGGGTTTTCGTCCCCCCGGTTTTTCTTGTAATGATGACACGTGCAGATCGCCAAACAACGTAAGAGCGAGCGACCGAGGGATCGGCGTGGCGGTCATCGATAAGAAATGCGGACACCGACCATCGGCACGCTGCGCTGAGGCAAGAAACTGACGCTGCTCAACCCCAAAGCGATGCTGCTCGTCGACCACGACCAAGCCCAAATCGGCCGGAATGCGCTTTTCTTGAAGCAGGGCGTGGGTGCCAACAATAATCATTCCCCCGGCTCGAGCGCGAGCATCAGCCTCGCTTACGGAGAGAACCTCCTCTCGTGATCCGAGAAAGGCCCGCTTTTGGGTACGCGTCAGCAAGAGCAGCGGCAACTGATGCGGGGCAAACAGTCGACGCAGCGTTTCTGCGTGTTGACTCGCTAAAATATCGGTCGGAGCGAGGATCACGGTCGATGCCCCCTGTCTACACGTGTGGGCAGCAAGAAACGCCGCCACGGCAGTTTTTCCCGATCCCACATCCCCTTGCAATAACCGTCGCATCGGCACGGGCTTTTCCATGTCTTGGAGCGCTGTCCAAATGGCCCGCTTTTGGTCACCCGTGAGCGCAAATGGGAGCGATTCCGCAAAGGCTTTGGCGAACGCCTCAAAAAATGGGAGCGCGACCCCTCCCTGCGAGGCCATCTCCTGCGTTGTCATGCTGAAAGCGAGACGATAGATGAGCGCCTCATGAAAGGCGAGCCGCTGCCGTCCGAGCTCCGCTTCGCGCAGATGCGTTGGTTGATGGATCCAAGGGAACGTTTCCTGCCAAGATGGCAGACCCGGTGGAAGAACCTCGCTCGGCAACGGATCCTCAGCTGGTCCCGGTTTAGCGGCAAGCGCTGCGGCAACTAAGCGTCGGTACGTTTTTTGCGGGATCGATCGCGTCGTGGAGTAATATGGCAAAATCTCTCCCTGAACCTCTGCGTCCGTTCCTACCGGCCTCCAGGTAGGTTTTGTGAGCTGACGACCATAGGTGTCATGCACCTGGATCACCCCCGAGATGAGGATTTCTCGACCAACGATAAACTCTTTCAACAACCATGGCTGATTGAAAAATAAGGCGCTCGCGCTTCCTGAGGCGTCTTCGATCAACACTCGAACCAACTTCGCCCGGCGACCAAAGCCCCCAAGGGCGGTCGCGCGCTTCACCGTCACCCGCGCCGTCACCTGATCCCCTGGCTGGCATTCGAAGAGGGGTTTAATCGTTGAGAAATCTTCATATCGTCGTGGGATGGTTTCAAGCAACTGTCCCAATGTTTCAATACCAAGCACCGCCAACGCTCGGCGCACGGCCGGCGTCACGGGACGCAAAAACCCAACGGGATCATGCCATTCATGCATATCGAGATAGTGCCATTCTCGAGCGAAGAATGCCAGTGTGGTATACTTACTCTATATGTCTACGCCTGCGTCACCTGCAGAAGATGCTTTGCTCCATCTTCAGGATCGTTTTGTCTGGGAAACGCTGTCGCATGAAAAGTACGAGCGCGGTCCAACCTGGTATGGCGTGATGGGGGTTGTCTCCCTCTTCTTGCTTGCCTATGCCGTGTGGAATGAAAACTTCTTGTTCGCCTTTCTCATTTTGCTTGCCGACATCACCCTGATTTTAGGGTATCGACGTGACCCCCACACCGTTCTCGTGCAGATCGGCGAAAACGGGATCGTTTGGGACGGGCAGCTCCACCTCTTTCAGAATATCGAGCGGTTTGCGATCGTCTACCAGCCGCCTGAGGTTAAATATCTCTATATCGAGCCAAAGCAGGGCGTTATTCAGCGTTTTCGCATCCATCTTGAGGAGCAAGACCCGCTCGCCATCCGCGATCATTTGCGTCAATACCTCCCTGAGAACCTAGACTTGTCAAACGAATACGCCTCTGATACACTTGCGCGGCTGCTAAAGATATAGCGCGCGCAGCCGTAGCTCAGCTGGATAGAGCGCCTCCCTGCGAAGGAGGAGGTCAGACGTTCAAATCGTCTCGGCTGCACCATAGAGAAAACCACCGACCAAGGTGGTTTTTCGATAAAAAAGATGAGTAGCTCAGCTGGATAGAGCGTCCCGGTGTCGCACCGGGAAGGTCAGACGTTCAAATCGTCTCGGCTGAACCACAGAAAAGCCACCCGCAAGGGTGGTTTTTCGATACGCTGGATGATAACGATAAGGAAGCTTGCAGCGTAGACGTTGTCTCTTGGAACAAAACACCGCCCATCGGGCGGTGTTTTTTCGTTCTTAGACGGACATCTCCGTGAGATGCCAGACGTGTGTTTCTTTTGGAAGTTCCATGATGCCGTGTGCCTGTGCCGTCGCAAGGGCGGCGCGGAGACAGTGGTATTCCACCCAGAAATCGTGGGTTCCGGCTTTCCAGTTTCCGCCGTTCTCGACTTCTTTCAAGATCTCCTGTGGGGACTTCCAGGCGAACTGTTCGACTTCACCTTCCTGAGCCTTGAATTCATGGATCTCTTTATCGAGAAGAACCACGTATTCACGGATCCAGAGTCGGGTGGAAGGCGCTTTGGTCGTGCGCCAGGAGATGATCTCGTGAGGCTGCACCCAGACACCCGCTTCTTCATGAAGCTCTTTCCAGGCGTTTGATTCGTACGTTTCGCCAACACCGACGTGACCACCGAGGTGTGTCATCCACCAGCCCGGCATACGCTCCTTGTTCAAGGTACGCTGGTGGCAAAGAATCTCTCCCTTGCTGTTCATAACGTAAATGTTCGTCGAACGGCACCAGGCTTGCTGTTCAATCGCTTCCGCGCGAGACAAGACGGTTCCAACCAATTCACCAGAGTGCTCATGCACGATTTCCAACTGCTCCATAGTAAGACAAAAAGAATAACGAATTATCGAATAAGATTCGAGCTTTTCGCAAGGTTGAGCATCACTTTTTCGGCTTGTCTACGGGTTGGCCGGCAGCGTTCGCTGACGCCAACCCAAAATGAGGCCTATCTTACGAAAATCTCGAGGACAAGAGTATAGCACAAAATGCGAGTTTATGCAAGCAAGCAAGAAAAAACCCCAGAGGGTGTCTGGGGTGAGGTCACCGGGGCTTCTGGACGATCTTCTCGGTACGGACGATGATCGCCCCGTTCAGGATGATCTGCCGCGAAGTACAGGGGTACTTCGAGCGCCTCGTGGGAAGCGGGTCGCTCCAGCGGAGCGGCTTGGTGGTCTTGCAGGACTCGATGGCGAAGCAGATGCTCCGGATCTTGAACCGCAGGTTGACGAGCTCGTGCCGCAGCTGACGCAGCGCCTCCTCCGCCGACGCACGATCCTTGGGGCCATCGTAGGAGTACGGCGGAGGGGTGTAGTCCCGCAGCTCGTAGGTGATCTCCTGTGCGTCCACAACCTCGATCAGGTCTTCCTTGGAGCTGGAGGGCGAACGGTAGTAGGGCAGCATCTTCTGCCCTCCCCCGGAATGAACGACCTGTCGCGGCGCCGCGAGCTCGAGGGTCGGCACGAGCCGCTCGAGGGAGTGCTTGGCCTGCTTCAGGAACGCCTCGCGCTTGAGGAGCTCATCGAGCTTGTGCTGCGAAGGACGCGCCCAGCTCGACGAGACGAGCGCCATCCCCTCGAGGGAGATGGTGTAGTAGAGGTTGGACTGGTGCGCTTCGTCGCGCGCGATCCGCCGGCCGTTATGAGACAGCCGCCGTTCGTCACGCAGCAACGTGAACAGCTTCAGACCCAACCTCGCATCGAGGGCGGAGGTCACGAGCTTCCCGTCGCGGATGACGTTGTAGGTCCGCATGACGAGCATCGGCGTCGGACGGCCATGGGGCGACTTGACCATCACGGTCTGATCGCCCTTCAGGGAGAAGTTGAACGCCTGGTTCGAGCTACGGACCCCGTTGGCGATCACATAGCGCTCGTTGCCGGTGGCCACGATGTTCGAATCGATGGCTCGCGGCGCGGCCCGGACGTAGGCCTCGTCGTCGATGCGGACGACAGTGTCCCGGTCACGCACGAGCGCGAGGAGGAGGTTCAGGACCGTGAAGTTCGGTCCCGTGTCGAGGCCGGCGCCGATCTGCGCCTCGTGACGAGGCGTGGACGGAGCGGTCGACGGACGATGCGAGAAGGCGGAGCGGAGCTGACTCATGGCGCACCCCTTGTGCATTGGTACCCCCCGACCCTTTCGGGAGGTAGTGTCACTTTAACACTAAGCAAACGAAGTGTCAAATCCTCAAAAGAAAAAGCCGGCGTTGGGCCGGACTAGTTGGGTGCGTTGTTGATCGCGGGCAAGAACGCACGGAGCATGGGATCGTCGGCATAACCGACGCGTCTCCACCAGGCTTGATACTGGTGGATCTTGAGCTGGAGCTCCACGAGAGACGCCTTCTCGACCACCCGCTCTGACGTCTGACTTGCCGCGTTCAGGGCGTCGAGCTCTCCTCGAACGCCCTCCATCAATCCCTCCCAGAGCAGCAGCGAAACGTACCGCACGGAGCGGATCGGCATCGGCCGATCGCGGTCAAGATCGTTGAAGCGATCGTGCGGATCAACCGGTTGCTCGCCGGCAAGATGGTCTGCGAGGAACACCAGTCGACCGAGGAGCACCTCCGCCATCTGCTCGACGGCGGCAGATGTGCGTACCGGATAGTACCCGTACTCAACAAATCGACTGTTGAGCTGCCGCTCGTCCGGCACACGTCTGTTCACCTGATGAGCGAGCGTATGCGCCAAGCGGCGCGCGTGTTGGAAGGGACTTCGCTGGAGGGAGGCGCCTGCCTCGTTCCGTCGTCCTCCCCTGCCGCCCCCCCGACGTTGGAGGGAGAGCCTGAGACCGACGAGCTGATCGAGGTAGAACCGTTGCGACTCGCTGGGAATGAGCCCGAATCGCTCTTCGAACATCCAGGCGAGCTGTTCGAGCACCGTCAACCACAGGACGGTATTTTGTTGAACCTTGTGATGCGTGTGACCTGTTCGCATGAGCAAACCTCGTACCAGGAAAAGGACCTGAAGACGTTGGCGGATCCTACCCTAAAACAAGGGTTTTGTCAACCCCTCCCAGCGACGAATATAGGCATCGACATCAAACTTGCGCTCACACCCTGCACGGTTCATATATCGGATCATGCCAAAGATGGGCCGCTCAATCCAAGGACGATCATGCAACCCCGCCACGCTCCACAACATCCCGACATACCCGTTCGGATCGCGACCATCCAGCTCGTAGGCATCGTTCAGCCGAATCCCAAACGCGAGCGCCTCTTCAGGGGATGCGGTCCACTCAAGCAGCTTCTTCGCCCAGTACATCCGCATATAGCCATGCATCTTACCTGATTTCACCAGCTCCAGCTGTGCGGCGTTCCAGAGCGAGTCATGGGTTTTTGCGTGCTCGAGCTGGTGCAAAGTGTACACATGTTCGCGAACATCCTTGCGGTGTTTGTCGAGCGAGGCGAGCGCCCAAGCCGGCGCCCCTTCAAGCTGATCGTCTCGGGGCACTGCGTGGAAGTCGGCCCCGACGACCAGGGCGCAATCGCGTACCTCTATGACTCGCGCGGGCACAAGATCCTGATCAATACTTCTTGCGACACATGCCAAATAATCTGCGGGACAACCCGAACATCTCCG
>CALBSL010000111.1 GCA_937968025.1 uncultured bacterium | reverse complement strand
CGAGATAAACATCGGTGACTGGAGTTCAGACGTGTGCTCTTCCGATCTCAGATCAACGCGGTTCGTCGCGAGCTCTTGAATTTGGTGAAATTGGGCTTAATTATCGAAATTGAGTCGAATGAAGAGGCGGATCCGGAAGAGCTCGGCACCAAAAAAACCTTTGGAGTCAAGCGTCGATACTACATGACGAACCCAGATTTTCCGCTCCTGCCAGAAATGACCTCCCTTATCATTAAAGCGCAGTTGATGCTCGAAAAACACCTCGATCAAGAGATTCAGGAATACGGTGACGTGCGATTCTTGGCGTTCCTGGGGATGTTTATCGGTAAACCAAAAGCGCCTGTTGATATCTTTATTGTCGCGAATGGGTTTGATGCCGATAAACTTCGCGAAACGCTCCAGAGCATGGAGCATGATTTAGGAACGGAAATCAATTTTAGCGTGATGACCCCTGAAGAATTCGCCTATCGCAAAGAAATGACCGATAAATTCCTGTATGCGATCCTCGAAGCGCCAAAAAACGTGGTTGTCGATACGCTTCATGGGCGGCAATCGTAAGTATGTCGTATCTTTTTCTTGATTCGCGTTTTACCGAAGAGGCACACGTGTGGTGGGTGGGAGAGGCGGGGGAAGAGGTGTGGCAATCCGGCGGTCGCGCACAAACGGCGCTTGCCACCATCGCTCGCGAACGATCCCGCTTCGTGAAAGACTTGCGAGGCGTGTGTGTTGTTGCTGGGCCAGGGCGATTTTCTGCGCTACGCGTGGGAATTCTGTACGCGCATGTGCTCGCTCGCTGGTATCGCGTGCCGTTGTATGCGCTCACGCCGGATGATGTTGCCTCAAGCGAGCGACGTCTGGCCTGTATGCGCGATATCGTGTCCGGTGCGCATTCTGCGGTAAGCTATGTTGCGCCCGTCTACGATCGGGAACCTACTATCACCACCCCACGCGTATGATCACTGCTGCACAACGTCGCTTTTGGGAGATTATTCCGGGGGCCTTGGTTTGGACAATTTTTGTCACGGCGCTCTCGCTATCGTTTATCAAGCCGCTCTGGATGATGTATTTTATCATCCTGTTTGATTTATACTGGCTGTTCCGGGTGTTCTACTTCATGCCCTTCATTTTTATTTCCTGGTATCGATATCGACAGGCCTTGAAGCAGAACTGGCAGCAAGAAGCAGAACGATTGCCAGGATACGACGCGATTCGGCACGTGATTTTTCTGCCGTTTTCCCGTGAATCAGCGGCGGTGGTTGAAGAAACGCTCAAAGCCTTGTCGGCCGTTGCGTATCCGGCGGATCGGATGGTGGTGGTGTTGGCGGGTGAGCAGCGATTCGCGTCGATTTTGGAGGAGGTTCGCGCTCGGGTCCTGCCAGCGTTCGAGGGGAAATTTCTTCGCTTGATTCTCACGGAGCATCCGCAGGGACTGCCGGGAGAGATTCCAGGAAAAGGATCGAATTTGAACTACGCAGGACGTACGGTCTTGCCGGAGCTGACGGCTCTCGGGCTTGATCCAGACATGGCCATTGTGTCTTCGTTTGATATCGACACGATGGTGCATCCGCAGTATTTTTCCGCGCTCACTCGGGAATATCTCACCATCCCTGAGCCAACAAAGAGCTCGTATCAACCGGTAGCGCTGTATAACAACAACCTTTGGGAATCGCCAGCCGTCGTGCGCGTGGCGATGTTCGGGACGACGTTTTGGTTGATGCAGGAACTCGCCCGCCCAGAAGGAATGATGACGTTCTCCTCGCATTCGATGAGTCTGCGCATGTTGATTGATGTTGGTTTTTGGCAGAAAGATATCGTCTCGGAAGACTCGCGCATTTTTTTGCAGGGACTTGCTCGGTATCACGGTCGGTATCGGGTGACGCCGATCCATTTGCCGGTGTCCATGGATACGGTCATGACGGGGGAGTATTGGAAAGCACTTCCTGCGCTGTATAAACAGCTTCGCCGGTGGGCATGGGGCATGGAGAACTTTCCCTACATGATGGAAACCATCGCTCAAGATACAGCGTTCCCACGTTGGCGGAAGTTTGTGTGGATTGCGAAGCAGTTAGAGGGTGGGGTGATGTGGGCGGTGGCACCTCTGCTGATTTTTTCGCTTGGGTATCTCCCATTTTGGGCGGCTCCAGAGGCATTTCACTCGGTAGCGCTGTTTCAGAACGCGCCATTTACCCTGCAATGGATGATGCGACTCTCGATGATCGGTCTGTTTGTTTCAGCTGGACTGTCTTTGACCTTGCTGCCACCACCACCGAAGCACGTGTCAAAACCGATGGCCTACCTCATTATGCTGGCGCAGTGGGCGTTGCTTCCGTTGACGTTTACGGTATTTGGAGCGTTTCCCGCGACGGATGCGCTGACGCGCCTGATGCTTGGTGGTCGGTATCGACTGGGGTTTCATGTGTCGCCTAAACGAACGATTGCGCAAAAAACCGCAGAGTAGGTATCATGCGAGGTATGGAACCTCCTCGCCTCATGTGTGTGACGGTCGCTTGGAACCATCGCGATCGATTAGCGATGGTGTTGCGATCACTGGATGAGCAAACGCGTCGTCCTGATGGGGTAATTCTCGTGGATGCCGCGTCTCGTGATGGCACCACCTCTTGGGTTTCCCAGAACTATCCCTACGTTTCCGTGCTGCGACTCTTTCAGCATCACGGCATCGGCCACGCCTGGCGACAGGGGATTCGCTTTGCCTTGCAACGTATTGCGCCTGAAGAGCGGGCGAATACCTGGGTGTTATGTGTCGCTCCAGAGGTACTCCTCGCACAGGATCTCTGCGAGCAATTACTCGCATCGCTTGATTCGTTGCCGGATGTCGGCTCAGTGGGTCCGGTGGTGCTGCAGGCCTGGAGAACGCAGGTTGATGATGAATCAGCGCCAGAAGTGGAATCAACGCAGCAATTGGTGGCGATTGGAACCGGTCTGAAACGCTCGTTTCAGTGGGTGTATCGTCATGAAGGGCAGGGTTTTACTCCAGAACTGCTCCCATCGGCAACCGAGGCGCTGAGCGTGCCTGGGTTATGTGTTCTCATTCGTGCGGATGATCTTGAGTCGCTCGCCGATGAGCAAGGAGCCTTCGCTTTTGCATATGAAGAGCTTGAGTCCGTGTTTCTCGATATTGGTATGCGCTTGCGAGCAAACGGAAAGCTGAACTACGTTCTCCCCGGGGCCTTTGCGTGGCGTGTGGATTATCGCGGAGGGGCGGTTGGTCGCGAGCGCTGGTCGATCCTCCTTCGTAAAGAACGTGATCGTCAACGTCTGGCTGGCGCTGGGGCCACAGATCGGAAGAGCACAC
>CALBSL010000110.1 GCA_937968025.1 uncultured bacterium | reverse complement strand
CTCGACTGCAGCCACCCGTAGGTGTCTGGGCAGTGTCTCAGTCCCAGTGAGGGGGGTCATGCTCTCACACCCCCTACCCGTCATAGCCTTGGTGAGCCGTTACCTCACCAACTAGCTGATAGGCCATAGGCCCCTCTTCCAGCGCGTTTTGCGCTTTCCTCTCACACTACTAACGTGTGGAGAATATCGTGGAATTAGCTCACCTTTCGGTGAGTTATGCCCGACTGGAAGGCAGGTTACCAATGTGTTACGCACCCGTTTGCCGCTAACCAACGCATGTATTGCTACATAAATTGATTCGCTCGACTTGCATGCCTTAGACACGCCGCCAACGTTCGTCCTGAGCCAGGATCAAACTCTCAATAGAACCTCGAAGCTCCTGGTAGAAACTTCGAGATCAGAAATAGACAATTGTTTCAATTGTGGTCACTCTTCTGTTGTCAATGTTGCGTTTCTGAGGGGCTTGCGCTCATCAGAATGTGGGCCAATCTTAATGAAGTCCGCAAGGGTTGTCAAGTGCCGTCAACCTCCCTCGCAAAAACCTCCTATTTTTCAAGGGTTTTGGTCTATTTCGACCGGTGGTTGACGAACAAAAAAAGAGGGGGTCTGATCCCCTCTTCTCAATTTATCCACAGCGGCGATGATTCCCATTCTTGGCGTATACGCTTCATGGAGCCGAGACTACCCGTTCGTACGCCCGTATCAGGCGATAATCATTGATCGTGAACGAAAGCGGAGGGTCTTTTTGGGCACGAATGGCGTTCACGTGTTCCTGAAGCATTTGCCTTGCATCGGCATTACCGTAAGCAAAGTACTTCTCCCAAGCATCCAACGTCAGCAGACCGTCGCTCGAAAGGCGCGACATATACTCGAAATCCAGTTTACCCACCTCTCGGGTGTACACATTTGCCGCAACCACGCGCGCCTCGATATTCAGAACGCAGGGAACCGCCACGATATACGTCATGGCGCCGATAATGAACGCCGTTGAAAAACGAGCAAACCGATAACCACGAACCAATGACCACATGAGCGCGAGCGCCGCCAAGACCAACCCAACAATGCCGACTTGAGCCCAAAGACGATCGGTTGTGAGTGAATAGGCATCGATATACCGCTGTAAGCGCCCCCAGGCAGACAAGAGAATCACGAGCCCCTCAGCCAGGAGAACGTAGGAAAGCCAACGCGTCGAACGAGAGCGAAGAGAGTGCAGCCAATACAACGCAAGCAAGACCGCCCCAATCAAGCCGCACGCAACGATCATTTGTTGATATCCACTGCGTGCATACTCAGCATAGGTCAAATCCATAGACCGCATCCACGCCTCCCCGCCGAGAGCTACACGAACCTGTACGGCCACGAAGATGCCCGTAAACACGCTCATCAAAGCGAGGATGGTTGTGGCAATATCTTTATGAACCACCGCCTCTTGATCCTCCTCAGGTTGCGCGTCCGCGATCGTTCGAGCCTCATCCTTGCGTGTGAGCAGGAGCCACAACCCACGAGCAAACGCGATAACGAACACCGCATCCACGATTAAGCGCGCGATCAATGATTCAAGCTCTTTTTCACCCGGGAATATCCCTTCAATAAGCTGACGAAAGACAGGGTCCGCCCCGGAAAAAAGCGCCCCAAGAATCAGTACAATTGGAATAGCGATCCCAACCCCCACGAGCACTCGACTCAAAGAACTTGAATGCTCTTTCCAAAACACAAATGGCGTTTTCGCGGATTCAGCTGGAAGCGCCGTCTCAAAAAGATACCCCGTTGGAGCGAGCCACCGGACATCACGCCATGCCACGCGTGCCGTCGTAGACCAATAGGCGTAGAGCGTAAACGAGAACCACCCAACCAAGACCGAAAAAATACGCGTCGTATCATGCGAATAGAGCGCGGCGTTCAATGTTGCGATACCAAAAGGGATCAGGAATACTCGCGGCCACACATTTGTCCGCACACGAAAAATCCTGATAACACCCTCAAGAACACTGAGCGCGACCAAGAAAAAGAGTGCTAATCCAATACCTTCGATCCCACGAAGGACGCCCCAATGAAAAGAGATGGTAGCAAGCAGCGTGCCACCGAGGACAAACTTCGCTTGTGTGGTTGCCATAGGTTGCATAGAAGAAAGAGAATGACTCCTGCAGTAAACGACCACCCAATACCGCTATGACGTTTCGCCAAATGTGTTTAGACGCTTAGCGAATTCCACCCACGCTCGAATATCGAGCGCTTCAGCACGAATGGTTGGCGCGAAACCCGCTTGTTCCAACAACGTTCGCTGCTCCGAAGAAAGCCCCAAGTTCGACATCAGCATCTTTCGCGGATGAGCAAACCCTTGTTTTGCCCATTTCATCACCATTTCAGGTTGAATCCCCCACGTTTTTTCTCGCTCTTCCGGCGAAAGCACATCAACAAATAGGACTGCTGAATCAACCTTTGGCGGCGGATAGAACGCTCCCGGCGGAACGCGTCGAACGATACGGACGGATCGAGCACTTAGACCAACCATTAATGAGAGCAATGACGTATCGTCGCGATCCGTGATGCGTTCTGCTACTTCTTTCTGAATAAGCACTGAGAGCTTTGTTGGTGGATTTGGGGCCCACAGCGCCAAGCGCAGCGCAAGCGAGGTGATGGCGTACGGCAAATTCGAAACAAACTTCCAAGGACCTTCCGCGACATACTGAAGCCAGTCCCCGTCCGCCGCATCGGCTTCGATGAGCGTCAACTGTCCACGTTTGATTTCAGCGGCATAGCGTTCACGTAGCCATGCGGCGAGACCTCGATCACGCTCGATAGAAAGGACGTTCGCTCCATGCTGCAGCAACTCACCCGTCAACACGCCCAATCCAGGACCTATCTCAACCACCCGATCCCCCGCCTGAAGATGGACGGCATCAACAACAGCTCGCAGCGCGGCGCGATCGATTAAAAAATGCTGTCCAAGACTCTTGTTCGCTCCACGACCAAGCCGCTCGAGGGCTACGCGGATTTCAGATGGATTCATACGAACAGCATGACAACCCTCGCCGTTCTTGTCCATTAACAAAAAAGTCGAGCAAAGCTCGATCAGAATCCTCGACGGAGGGCTCGCAGCCACCGATGGCACGGTCCGAAGATGATATTCCCCTTCGCCTCGAACGGCACGGCGCAGCACCGACAGAAGCGTTTCAACGTCGTCCGAACAGGAAGACAGGTGAGGCAGTAAGCGTGGTCCGTGTTGACGAGCGAGCCGATGCGCGCGTTGCCGCAGCGGACGCAGTATCCCGGATATTCGCGATCTGCATACTGCTTTATGACGTCGAACTTCCAGAGCACACCATACCGCTCATGCATCAGGATGGGCGCATCACCGGGGTGACGCTCGATGAGTGACGCCGTCACCATCTTCACCCAATCGGGGTATGAGATCGGCTTCGAGCCCTTCGGAACTTCGTAGAATCCTTTGGGGTGACGGTACTCGGGGGGAATGTCTGGAATCAACGATAGTCGAAG
>CALBSL010000109.1 GCA_937968025.1 uncultured bacterium | reverse complement strand
GGAGCGAAGACCGCTGCCGATGGCAACATCAGAGGCGTGGTCGTCGCTCATTTCTTCCAGCTCATCCGTGGTCGTACCTCGCGCTGAGGCGGTTGATACGCGCTCCTTCTTTGCTGAATCACCAGGGATTCTTGAGCGAGGATTTGAACGGGTGACGAGTTGTTCTTCCCCGCACACGCCTGATGCGCTGCTCTTTGTTGGGCATTATCCACCAGCATCCGCGCCGTTTCTCACGACGTTCAGCGCGTGGGAGGCGTGTTCCAGGCGAACGGTGAAGCGTGTCATCGTGCTGAGTCCTGATCATTATCAGCGTCTCGAATCCGGCTTTGCCACCACGAACCTTTCGTATCGAGTGCAGGAGCGAATCATTCCACCAAACGAGGCGCTGGTTGAGCGCCTGCAGATGCTCGGAGCAGTATCATCGACGTTGTTCATGCGTGAACACGGAGTAGGCGTGCCGCTTGCGCTCGTCGAGACGTATTGGCCGCACCTTGATTCTGTGACGGCGATTGTTGTGTCACGAAAAATCGACGAACGTGATTCACGTGCTTTGGCGAGAGAACTGCGTGCGTTTGCGGATGAACCGGATACGTTGGTTGTTGTGTCAGTAGATTTTTCCCATGGGCTCTTGCGCGATGAGGCTCAAGCCATGGATCGCGAAACTCGCCGAGCGTTGCTTGAAGCGCGACGATCATTTTTTTGGTATGCACAAGATACCCACACAGACTTTGGGCGCGGTATCTGGATTCTGCTCACGGCCCTGGCGGATGGAGGGCGTGTGGTTCTTCATCAATCATTTGATGCGGTTGACCTTGGAGGAGAGGGGACGAGCATCACAACGTTTTTTACTGGGTGGCTGACGAAGGATTGACGGTCTACCCCGCTATTTGCTACATACTCTCGGCAAGCCACGGGGGTTTGCGAAGAGGGGATACAGGTCCATGATCAAGCAGATCGTCATCGCGAGTCAGAACAAGGGGAAGCTCGACGAGTTCCGGAGGCTCTTTGGCCCTGAGTCTGGGATCGAGCTCATCGTCGATGAACGGTTCATCCCCCCTGATGAGGTCGAGCCAACGTACTACGGCAATGCGACGCTCAAGGCCATCGTCGCCGCGAGACAGTGCTGTGCGTTCGCCCTGGGGGAGGACTCGGGGATCGAG
Source organism: uncultured bacterium (assembly GCA_937968025.1). GTDB lineage: Bacteria > Patescibacteriota > Patescibacteriia > 2-12-FULL-60-25 > 2-12-FULL-60-25 > JAGOUA01. The sequence continues at coordinate 7,912 of CALBSL010000109.1, read as the reverse complement.
ATCATGGCGCTCAACGGCATGCCGGGTCCCTTGTCGGCGCGCTTTGCGGCGCTCCCGGAAGAGATGCGAGCAGAGCTCATCGAGAACCCTTCTGTCAGACTCATGCGTCTGGCGGCGTGTCTGCGTATCGATGAGCTGCCCTCCGCGGCAGAGAACAATGAGCTCCTGCTTCAATTGATCAGAGAGCAGGCTGAGTACGCTCTGCTTCCAATCGGAGCACGATACGTGTCTCATCTTGTGCTGGTTGATCCTTACGGCGGCGTCGTCCTGCGTGTCGAGTGTTCGGCCTATGGCCGCATTCTTAATTTCCCTACTGGAACCGGTGGCTTTGGTCACGATCCCATCATCTCGCTGTGGCCACACGTGGACCGATCCGTAGCGCAACTCACCCCGGTAGAGAAGGACGCCGTGAGTCATCGCGGTCAGGCGGTGCGCTTGCTCCTGGAGCATCTTCGACGCTCTGTCTGACGTCTCCTCCGATACCTGTCGGAGGCTTTTTCTTTTGCTTGCTCCGCTGATGAAAGAATGGCGCAGGTATGAAAAGAGCTCCTTGTGGGAGCGGGGAGGTCAGCCCTTCTTCTCGCCGAAGAGGCTGAGAAGCCGGAGAAAAGGATCACGCCGACCCAGTCGAGGACGTGCATCGCCGTTCCGACCGTAAAGCCGATCTACGCTGATATTCGTTAAGTGTGACTAGCCTCTTCATTGACAAAACGCCGATTTTCTGCTATAATTACACGAAGGCATTGGTTTACAAAACATGGCAGACGTTCTTCATAGAGGGCTTATCTGAGCCAAAATTCAGCGAAGCCCCCTGGGAAGAACAGCTATTGTTCCACCAGGAACCCGGCCATGGTGGCCGTGTTCCGCACCTTTCATGTTATGCGAAGAAGGCGGTACTCAATGATCAATCGAATCCTGCTCCTCTGTTTCGCTCTCGCCCTCGTCGCCTGTGGCGGCGAGGCGCCGGCTGTCCTCGGGCAGGCCTGCGCTGTTCAGGGTGACTATGGGGAGGGTGTTTGCCCTCTCAACACCTGCCTGGACGGTACTTCCGTGCCGGGACGGTTGCGGTGCTCGTCGGTCGGTCGCTGGGCCTGCGTCTACGACGCCTGCCCCCGCGCCACATCGCCGACCTGCCTCTCGCCCTCGGACACCGAGTTCGTTTCGTGTCGCGAGCGTCTCGGGATGTGTCGGAACGGAGGTCCGCTTCCGTTCCGCCTCACCTGTGAGAATGGTGCCTGGGTGTGCCGCGCCGATTTCGACCGTTGCTCCAACGTGAACGTGACCGACGCTGGTCAACCGGCCGATGCGCAGGTCGCGGACGGGGGAGCAGAGTCCTCGGACCTGGTCTACTCGCAGTCCTTCGACGGACCTGCGACGCAGAGCCTGAACCCGGGCACTCAGCGCGCCGTGCTGCTGCGCTTCCGTCTCCGCTTCGGCGAGACGGTCGAGCTGCGCTCGCTTCCTGTCACTCTCGAGGGACCTACCACCTCGGACACGATCACTGGCGGGAACGGTCAGCTCGTCGCCACCGACATCCGTCTAATCGACCGCGCCACGGGTCAGCAGGTTCTCAACCCGCTGGTCATCAACCGGGGGGAGGTCATCACTCCTCGTCTGGCAGCGATCGTCGGCGTGTTTGAGGGCGGTTCCTATCGCCTCGAAGCGAACCAGGAGTACACCTTCGACGTGGTCGCCGACCTGCCGCAGCGGGTGGATCCTGAGCTCTTCGGCCGGCCCTTTCGGGTGCGGCTGGGTGAGGCGGGTCTGCTCTTCACGGATCGGTCGATCCTTCGCGTCTCTCAGAACGAGTACTTCACGGTGAACCGTGGGCTGAACCCCGCTCCCATCGTGGGGAACTTGCACTCCATTGCGCAGCCGCGGGTGGCGGTCACTATTGCTTCGTTCGAAGCGGCGCAGACGGTCACGCGCAACAGTCCCTCCGTCCACACCCTCCGGGTGCGGTACGAGAACTTCGGCAGCGGGCTCGTGTTCCCGGTCAGTGTCCGTTTCACGGGCGCGGCCGATCTCGGAGCGGGGTATCGCACGCAGAACTTCGCGCGCGTGATGCTCGCCTGCGGCCACAACTGCGACGAGGGCGGTACCACGCCCCGTCGCGTCCCGAGCGACGACGGTCGGATCACCTTCGAGCGCTTCACCGGCGCGTTCGCCAACGGCTCTCGCACCTGCTCGATCACGTGTTCGACGGACAGCGTCGTCACGGGTCGAGATGGTGATCGGGCGGCCCTCGGCATCGCCAACCCTTCGGACGTCCTCTTCGAAGATACGTTCGGCAACCCCGTGCTGGTCGACCTCAACCCCGACCTCAGCCGGCAGATCACCGCCCCGACGCATACGGTGACGGTCGTGACGGGTGGGTATCTGACGGTGTCGTCGTATCCGGTGACCAATCAGGCGGTGGACGGCTCGGTGGCCACTTGGTACCAGGTTGGTTCCTACGCCCTCAGCGTCACGCATGAAGAGGGGATCCTCGGATCCGTCGGTCTGCGTATCGACGGCGCCAGGAACTGTCTGGACCAGGTGCGGGTGGAGACGTTCTCGGCCGCTCCGGTCATCGCCCTCGTTCCTTTTGGCGCTTCGCACGTCGACGTCTTCTGGTCGTCGCCTGAGAGGCTTCCCGCCGCGCTCACGTCTCTGACGATCTACGCCAGGACGCGGCAGGTGGTCGATCCGCGCATCGATCCCAACGGGTGTCACCCTGGCGACAGCGTGACGGTGTCGCTCGATTACGGCGACACCTCGCCCGAGTGGGGAGCGTTCTACACGAACGCCGCCAACGTCCGCGTGACCGGGGCGGTCTCTGGGTCGATCCTGCAGTACGGCAACCGCCCGCTGCCAGGAGCGACCCTGCTCCTTCGTTGATTCGCTCTTTCCCTCCAACGTCGCTCTCCAAGCGACGTTCTGCCCCCGATCGGCTGCGTGCAATGCGCAGCGGGTCGGGGGTATTCTTATTGATGGTTGATCGAGATCATGAACCGTGCTAGCCTCCTCTGCGCAGGAGGGCGAGTACGCATGGCACATACGTGGGCACGAGTGGTAGAGGTAGCGGGAGAGCCGGAGCGTGAAGCGCGGTTTCTCGAGCTCGAAGGGAAGATTGTGGGGCTCGACAAAGCGTCCCGTGGGGTCGTGATGCGCTTGAGTCTCATCGGCCATCGTGAGCGGTTCGACCAAGAGTTTTCGCTGAAGATCTTCTCGAAGAAGATTCAGCGCCAACTCCTCAAGGGCGGAGTTGCGGCTCTGCGGGGTCGGAACTGGTTCCACATCCTTCGCGAGGTCGATGAAGGGAAGATCTATCTCCGCGCCAACCGACACAGAGCAAGCAGTCTCTGGCGGTAGCGCGTTGGATGATAGCGAGTTGTAGCAGGCGTCTGCGCATCCACATGGATGCGTTTTTTATTTGCCGTTGGTCTCACTTGACCCCTGTTTTTCAAATCGTTAGCCTGTCGAGGGAGGTGAGTGTATGTCGCCGAAACGGGTGGTTAAGCCGGAGATGTTGGAGGCGATCATGAAGACGCTTGATCGCCAAGTGTTACAGGCTCAAGAGCCCGGTGTCATTCGTCGTCTGGTCAGCGGTGCCATGCGCAAGCTCGGGTATTCGCAGGCCAGTTTGCTTGTCTCGGTGGTAGTGACGATGGTTGCGCAGCAGTGGGGCCTCGATCTCACGAAGCGACCGAAGCCTCCAGCGCCGAAGAAGCCACCGAAGCGAGAGAAGCGGCCGGTTGGTGAGGTCCCTCTCTCGACGAGCCAACAAGCCGCTATGCTAGCGCCGCACCTCAGGCGCCTGTACCTTCGGTCGCTCAGGTCGAACGCGCCAGCATCGATGCCTTTCGCGGACTTTCGGGAGTCAGCACGACTCGCGCTCATCGAGGAGGGCGTGGATGTGTCGCCGCAGGCTTTTGATGAGCTCATCTGTTGGCTCGATGATAACGACTACCTCTTGTTGTCCGATGACCGCACCGTCGTTGAAGTTATTGCAATCCCAGTTGCTCCCCCAACTCGTGCCCCCGTCCCTCACCCCGACTCCGAATAGGAAGGGGTGTTTTTTGTTGCGGAGCGCACCTTGAACATACAAAAACCAGGCGGTATTGCCTGGCTTTTGTATGGTGCACCCTGAGGGAATCGAACCCCCATAAGCGGCTTCGAAGGCCGCTGTTCTATCCGTTAAACTAAGGGTGCGTGCCGGAGCATCCTAGCGAATAGCAGGAGCCTTGGCAACCAGTCCCGGTTTTCCGCGCCACCCTTTTTTATCGAGGGCGGCTTCAGCGGCGGCGAGCTGCGCTTCTTGCTTGGAGGTTCCTTTTCCAGAGGCGACGAGCTCTTTGTCCAAAAACACGCCGACCAAGAACTCTTTTTGGTGATCAGGGCCCTCTTCGTCTAAGACCTTGTAGGTTGGGGTGACTCCGAGCATTTCCTGGGCAGTTTCTTGAAGCTTGCTCTTAGCATCTACATACAGTTCAAGCTCGATGATCCGCGGAAGGATGCTGAGAATATGGGCGTGAATGAACGTTTCGGCGACCGGCATACCACCGTCTAAGTAGATAGCGCCGATAATGGCTTCGATGGCGTTCGCAAGAATATACATGCGCGCCTTGCTGTCTTTGTCTCGTGCTTCACCCTTGGAGAGGAGCAAGAATTCTTCGAAGTGCAGGTCACGAGAGATGCCGGCGAGTGTTTTTGCGTTGACGATGGCGGCGCGCCAGTTCGTGAGGGTTCCTTCTGGATCAGGATAGGTTTTGTACAGGTGTTCCGTGACAACGAGCTCGAGCACGGCATCGCCAAGAAACTCAAGACGCTCGTTGTGGTCGTGAGGAAAATCGCTGTGTTCGTTCAAATACGAACGATGGGTGACCGCCTGCAGGAGGAGCGACCGGTCACGGAACACGTGGCCCAGGCGCTCCTCCAGCACGGAAAGGTGGGAGAGGTCCATACCTTAGTCGTGTGAAGTGAGTGATGGTGAAGAAGGGGATCCGTCTTCGGTGTCGTCTTCGTCCTCAGAAGTGAGGCCCGTCATGTACGCCCCGAGGGGTGTTGGCGAGGCTTTTTGCTGATCAGACGGTTTTTCAATGCCGCGAGATAGCTGGTCTCGGTACACCGCTCCAAGTACACCGTTCACGAAGCGGCCGCTCGAGTCGCCGCCAAAGGATTTGGCAAGCTCGATTGCTTCGTTGATGGCGACTTTACTAGGAATATCGAAATTATAGAGCAATTCGTAGACGCCAACACGCAAAATGTTGCGGTCGATGGTCGTGATCTTTTCTAGCGGCCAATCAGGGGCGAATTTTGAGATGGTTTCATCAATTTCTGCCTGGTGAGACAGAACACCGCCCACGATTCCCTTCGTGAAATCGGTTTCATCGAACGTTTCTGCTTCTTCAAACATCCAACGTTCGATATTTCGGTCGCAAATTTCAAGAGGGTCTCGATCACCACCCCAAAAATCCCATTCGTAGAGCGACTGGAGCGCGAATCGGCGGGCGAGATGGCGGTTAGACATAAGGAGCAAGGTACAAAGAACAAAGGAGCAAAACCCTCTTGGATCAAGAGGGCGGCAATTTAGGCGTGGTTGTGATCGTGACCTTCGTGGTCATGATCGTGGCTGTGAGCTTTTTCTGTTTTTGCACGAGATTTCGACAAAAGCTTGGCCACCTTACGATCACGGCCCTTTACGTGGATCGCTTTTCCATTATACTCCAAAGCTCCCGGAGCTGCACGGTGGGGGAGGTGGATAACTCCTGTTGCTTTTTCGGTAGCCAAAATAGCTGGCTTCAAAGCGAAATGAGAGGCGCGACGGCGCTTGTGCGAGGATGTGCGGCGATGACCAGGAAGACCCATATGTAGAGAATATTAGAGAATGTTTGCCATACCCTAGCAAAAACGCTGAAGAATGGCAAGATCCCAGCCTTCGGCCGAAAAACAGCGATCTTGCCCTTTCGGAAGGGATTGCGTAGGATGGGCATATCTATGGAACAAACACTCGTCCTCATTAAACCGGATGGCGTCCAACGCGGCCTCACCGGTACCCTCCTTACTCGTTTCGAGAACACCGGCTTGAAGATTATCGCCCTCAAGATGGTGCACCCTTCCCATGAAGACGTAGATAAGCACTACGCCCTCACCGAAGACTGGATGAAAGCCGTCTACGAAAAGGCAAAAACCAAGTACGAAGCAAAAGGGGAGGTCTTCCCATTTGCCGACCACATTGCCTACGGATCTGACATCAAGCGCGGCCTCGTGGATTTCTTGAAATCGGCCCCTGTCGTCGCTATCGTACTCGAAGGTGAGCAGGCGGTGAGCTTGGTGCGTAAGTTGGTCGGTTCTACGGAGCCAGCATCTTCTGCGCCTGGCACGATTCGTGGAGACTTCTCGCACGACTCCTACGCTCTCGCGAACGCGCAGAACCGTCCGCTTCGCAACATCATTCACGCTTCCGGCAATGTCGAAGAAGCGAAGAACGAAATTGCGATCTGGTTCACGGACACGGAGTTGCACAAGTACGAGCACGTCAACGATCGTGTGCAGTACGACCCATCCTGGTTCTTGCCACAAGCGTAAAACCAACAAAGAGGCTTCGGCCTCTTTTGCGTTGTTGGATGTGGTATCATGAGACGCATGAAACCATGGTGGAAAACGATCGGTCCGGGGCTTGTCACCGGCGCATCGGATGATGATCCAGCCGGCATCGCCACGTATACCCAGGCTGGGGCCACATTTGGGCTTGGTACATTGTGGATGGCGCTCTTCACACTTCCGCTGACGCTGGCGATCCAAGAAGCATGCGCTCGTATCGCGCTCGCTTCTCGCCAGGGGATTTTTGCGCTGTTTCGCAAAACCCTCCCACGATCCGTCACCTTGGTGCTGCTTGGTTCATTCTTAGCGGCCAATATTTTCAACCTCGCCGCTGATCTCAACATGATGGCAGCATCGATGCAGTTGCTGGTGCCGTCCCCGCGCTGGTGGTGGCTGGTCGGTTTTACGATGCTTTCTCTAGGTTTGCAGGTATTTCTTCGCTACGCCTCGTATGCGCGAGTCTTGCGCTGGCTCGTGATGGCTTTGCTCGCGTATGTTGCCGTGCTGTTTTTTGTGGATCTTCCGTGGAGGGAAGCATTGCGGCAAACGGTTTGGCCAACCATGTTGAGTGGAAAAGAGTTTCTCTTAATCGTTATCGCGATTCTCGGAACGACCCTTTCTCCCTATCTCTACGTGTGGCAAGCCTCTGAGGAGTTGGAAGAGACGGCGGAATGTCGTCGTGAACACGTGGGGCGAGCGCTGGTATGCAACGTGAACCATCCTGGTGTTCTTTCCGCAATGCGTTTTGATGTCTCTGTGGGGATGGTGGTATCAAACCTCGTGTTTTGGTGCATCGTTGCGGCATCGGCCGCGACGCTTCACGCACACGGAATCACCGATGTTGCCACCGCGGATCAGGCGGCGGCGGTCCTTCGGCCGCTCGTTGGACCCATCGCGACCGTGCTGTTTACGTTGGGGATCGTTGGAACCGGATTGCTGACGTTGCCGGTCCTTGCTGGTTCAGCGGCCTACGCTCTTGCCGAGGTTCAGGATTGGCGACGAAGCTTAAATGATGATTGGCGGGTCTCGCCCAAGTTTTATGGAGCGATTGCCGTGGCTATGGCGCTTGGATTGTTGCTCACAACATGGGAAGTTCCACCGATTAAAATGCTGCTGTGGTCTGCCATCGCGAATGCCTTGTTAGCGCCGCCATTGCTTGCCGGAATCCTGTGGATCGGGAACCGCCGTGACGTGATGAAGGGGAATGTGAATGGGCGCTGGTCGAATGTGGGAGTCGGGCTTTCGCTCGTGGTGATGACGGTTTCAGCGGGGGTGTGGGCCTGGCTTGTTCTTGTGACTTGACCAATCAAAAAAGAGGGGGGATACT
>CALBSL010000108.1 GCA_937968025.1 uncultured bacterium | reverse complement strand
GTGGCCGTAGAGCGGCATTCCCGCTTCGAGCCGCAGGGTGTCTCGCGCCCCGAGGGCGGCGGCGACCGGCTGGACGCCGGCTCGCTCCTCCAGCAGCAGGTCCCAGATCTCCGGGCCGTCGTCGGCGGCGAGATCGTAGCTGGCAAGGAAGTGGATGTGGACGTCCACGTGACCGGCAGCGAAGGCAAGGTCAACTTCGGCCAGCGCCTCAAGCTGCAGAACTAACTCCGCGTCAAAAGAAAAACGTGTTTGATGGAGGGTGGGGAAAACAGTTTGCACCACTTCCCGGGTAAATACCTTACAACCACTTTGAGAATCGTGAACCCGCATGCCCGTGACTTTATGAGTCAGCCAGCGCAAAAATCGTGAAACAATACGACGGACAAATGTATCACCTTCTTTCCGTATACGGCGTGCCACGACCATATCCGCAGACGAGAGGCCGGGTAAAAAATCCTCAAATACATCAAGACCAAAGGCCAAATCGGCATCGGTAAAACCATAGGCATGAGCTTCTATTGAACCACAGCCAACCACGATAGCCGCTCCCTTCCCAGTATTTTTTGTTAATTGAAGCAGATAGGGAACAAAACGAGCATGCTTCTCTTGAGAAAAACGTTCTAAGAGCTTACCCGTTTGATCTTGGCTACCATCATCCACGAAAATCACCGCCACGCGTTTATCTTTCCAAAAGTCCGTCCCAAAAGCTCCTCGAATATGCCTGAGGAGAGAAGGAATACGCCGCTCTTCGTTATAGCAAGGAATGACAAGAGCGAAATCAAACAAGGTAGGGGGCATGATGAGTATCATAGCCTGACAGCTTTTGAATAGGAAAGTCGCTTGACGCATAGGTCAATTATCTTCAAAATAAAGCCGACGAGATCGCCTCTTTATCTTTCCATGTTTATTACCACACACGCTTTATTAGGAGCGTTGATTGGCGAACAAGTTTCCCATCATCCGATCTTGGCGTTTGGATTAGGCTTAGGATCACATTTCTTAGCAGACATTATTCCACACGGT
>CALBSL010000107.1 GCA_937968025.1 uncultured bacterium | reverse complement strand
TGATCAGCGAGAGGCGGACTTTGCGAGCTGGGTCGAAAAAGCGATCAGTCGGTACCTGCGAGATGCGCCATTCACTCGATTGACGGTCGATCGAGCCACCAAGGTAGTCGAGACGGATCGTGGGGAAGCGCTCGCGGACGTCGTGGAGGAGGTGCTGCACCATTCCCACTCGTGCAACGACGCTGATTGTCAAGAGGACGAGGCACTGCTATAGTCCGGCCATTCGTTCGGGGTTGTTGTATGAATCTCACGACCTTCCGAGAGAGATTCGACCCGCATTTGCGACGGTTTCTCCTCACAAAAACTCAGCAATTCGCTGAGTATTCACTCGATCCAACCCTCGCTGCCTTGCTCGAGGAGCCTTCGCGTTTGCTGAATGCGGGTGGGAAGCGGATTCGTCCGCTCCTGGCGTGGGCGGGCTTTCGACTCGCCGGTGGGACCGACGATGAGGCCGCCTTGAAGGCCGTCGTGGCATTGGAGCTATTTCATGCGTTTGCGCTCGTTCACGATGATATTATGGACCGAGGCACCGAGCGCCACGGGGTGCCTACGGTACACATGGCGGTGACGCAGCGCCTGGCAGGACGAACGGGTGACTTGCCGCACGTTGGAGTGTCACAGGCGATTATTATCGGCGACCTCCTTTTTTCTTGGGCGCTTGAAGTCTTTGCATCGGCGGAGGTTTCCTCTGATCGACGCCAAGCGGCGCTACAGGTCTTTTTTCGCATGAGCGATGAAGTGATGGTGGGGCAGATGATGGATATAGATGTCACCACGCGCGACTGGTCTACCATGGAGGAGATGGAGCAGAAGATGGCCCTAAAAACCGCTGGATACACCTTTACTCGGCCGTTACAGATAGGGATGGCGCTCGCCGCCGATCGGCCTGAACTCGCGACGTTTGCGGAAGACTTCGGTCGCGCGCTCGGTGTGGCGTTTCAGATCCTCGACGACATTCAGGATAGCTTTGCCGATCACAGCGAAACAGGAAAGACGCCATTGTCTGATATTCGCGATCGACAGCAAACGCTGTTGACCCAGTGGGTTGCCGAGCACGGCAGCGACGAAGACCGAGCCTCAGTGAAGGAAGCTCGAGGCCTTGAGGTGTTGTCTGAAGAGCAGATTCGTCGAGTACGTGAAGCGTTTGTTCGCTCTGGAGCGCTTGAAGCCGCTCTGACCGCCTGTCGCACCGGCCGTGAGCGCGCAGAGCAGGCGCTCATGCAGTGCGGCTGCTCAGCAGAAGATCGCGCCCTCTTGCAGCAGGTGATTGAGAAAGCCGTCCCACTCGATGTGCTCGATCGTCGTGCGGCAGCGATACAAGTCTATGGTCTCGCGACTTGATCCGAAGGATATTGAAGCGTGCAAGGCGCTTCAGCGTCGTCATGGCACGAGCTATTTTTTCGCGACCCGCTTTCTGCCGAAGGAGCATCGCTGGGCGGTGCATGCGCTCTATGCGTTTTTTCGCGTTCCTGATGAAATCGTCGACCGTCTTGGACAAAAAAGCACCGAGGCGGCACAGGCGGAACTTGCACGCTGGCGAGCGGAATGGCGAGCGGTTCGGGCCGGCGCCTCCACGACTGATCCGGTACTTCGCTTGGCGAATCGGGTATTTGAGCTCTACGCTATTCCTGAAAGTGAGGCAGAGGCATTCTTTGCGAGCATGGAAGCCGATACGAACACCTTTGAATACGCCGACTATGAAGCGGTTCGTGAGTACATGTATGGATCAGCGGCGGTGGTTGGGCGCATGATGACGAGAATTCTCGGCTATACGTCAGAAGCGGCGTTTGAAAAAGCGGAAGCGCTCGGCTACGCCATGCAATGGACGAACTTTTTACGTGATATTCAAGAGGACTGGGTTGAGCGTGGGCGGGTCTACCTGCCGCAGGATCGCTTGCACGCACACGGACTTTCGACCGAAACCATCGCTCGACGAGAGGCATCGCCCGCCTTCCTCGCCTTGATGCAAGAAGAGATCGCTCGTGCTGATGCGCTCTATCAAGAAGCGGAAGCAGGCATCGCTCTCCTTCGTCCAGAAGGACAAAAGGGGGTTCGCATCGCCAGCAGGTTGTATCAGGAGATTTTGCGCGAGCTCGAGCGCCAGGGCCGAAATCCGTTTGCCGGACGAGCTCGAACGTCGTGGGTGAGAAAGGTCTGGATCGCTGTGCGGGTGCTCAAGGAGGCCTCATTCTAAGACTACAACAGGACTATGAAACAACGTGCCATCATCATCGGCAGTGGAATGGGTGGGTTGTCGACAGCGTGTCTCTTGGCAAAAGACGGATACGAGGTGCAAGTGTTCGAAAAGAACGAGCAGCTCGGAGGTCGATTGAGCGTCTTGAAGAAAGACGGGTTTACGTTTGACATGGGGCCGTCGTGGTACCTCATGCCCGATATTTTCGAGCACTTTTTCGCGTTGATGGGGGAGCGGGTGGAATCGTATCTCGATCTCAAGCACCTGGCGCCGTCGTATCGGATTTTCTTCAAAGATGACGGCTCGGTACGAGATTTTTATGCCGACGTTGCTCGCAATCGACCAACATTCGAAGCGATGGAACAGGGCTCTGCGCAAAAACTCGACGCCTATTTGCTCAAAGCAAAACGCTCATACGACGTATCGAAGCAGTGGTTTTTATACAAGAACTACGATTCCATCACCGACTTCTTCACCTGGCGAACCGCGATCGAAGGAAGCCGTTTGCCGGTGATTCGGAGTATGCACTCGTACGTGTCTGGGCAGTTTGTGAGCGAGCACGTGCAAAAAGTCCTTGAGTATCAGCTGGTCTTTTTAGGAACGTCTCCGTACCAAGCGCCGGCGCTCTACAGCCTCATGAACCACATCGACTTCAATGTGGGGGTGTTCTATCCGATGGGTGGCATGGGAAAACTGACCGAGGCGCTCGCCACCATGGCAGAAAAGCACCACGTAGCGTTCCATTTGAACTGTCCGGTGCACGAGATTCTTGTCGAGGAGGGTCGTGCGGTCGGGGTGCGCTTGGGTGATGGAACGGTCGTCGAGGCAGACCTGGTTGTATCGAATGCGGATATTGCTTTCACCGAACAGCATCTCTTGCCTCCTGCCGCTCGAGAGCATTCTGATGACTATTGGAATTCGCGCGTCATGTCGCCATCGGCCTATTTGCTGTACCTTGGCGTGAAAGGAAAAATTCCTCAGTTATTGCACCACAATTTGATCTTCTGCCAAGACTGGAAGCAGAATTTTGACGAGATCTTCGCTGAGCCCGCCTGGCCAGCGTTTCAGCACGTCGGCCTTCAGGGCCGCCGAAAACGGCGCGCTGGTCGGCTGCGCCGGCCTCAACCAGACCGATCGCGGGCTGGAACTGGGTTACTGGATCGGAGAACCCTATTGGGGCCAGGGCTATGCCACGGAAGCGGCGCACGCGCTGGTCGATCTTGCCTTCAGGGCGACCGAGATCACCTC
>CALBSL010000106.1 GCA_937968025.1 uncultured bacterium | reverse complement strand
AGAGTGTTCTAACACCATGACACTAATGGGATGGATTTTTTCTTTGTCATCCTGTGCGTATTCAAAGGTGAGCTCAAATTGTTTGCCGACTTTGGAAACACGAGCATCCCGTCTTCTGGAACGCGCTCTTCTGTGCCATCGCTGTAGGTACCTATGAGCTGGCCCGCGTGGACCGTCTGCCAGCCCGTGTTCATTTGTGGAGCGTATTGGAACGTATCGCTGTGGGCATGGAGCGAGTATTTGAGGGCATAGACGGTCTGTGTGCGTGGTTCGTGATGTTTTGCATTTGGATGACTATCAAGGATCGGTGAATCCATCGACAGGGTGCCAATGCGCACAAGAAGACGGAGAACGTCGTCAAAAATTCCTGGAACACGAGTCAGATCATCCTCTCGTCCAGTTTCATAGCCGAGAGCGATACCGCCGTGACGTTCAGTGCAGTCGTCCGTTGTTCCGCGTCCTGGGCGACCTTCATCATGACTCAAGACATCATGAGGATCGGTGAGAATATGGTCTACCGGTAAAAGCTCATAGAGTGCTCGATGTTTGGACGAATCGCTTCCAAAGCAAACGAATGCCGGTGAATCGCTACTCGTTCCGTGCAAGTCAATGACCATCTGTGACGCCGAGAGCAGTGGCGCAACTTCCCGTGCTCGACGAAGATCGGAAATATCTTCCGTGTTCGGTTCGCGGTCGAGGTCCTCTTGAAGAAAGCAGCGGTTCATATCACGCACCCCAGATGAGGAGCGCTGACGTTTTTCGACGGCTTCTGGATTGCCAATGAGGAGCGTGAGGGTTCCGGAGATGGATCGTTCATAGGTTCCCTTTGATTCATCGGGGATCGAGAACAGCGCCTTAAAGGCACGAATAACCTCCACGCCAACAAGCTCATCGCCGTGGGTGCCACCGATAACCGTCACTCGCGGGCCTGGGTTTGAGCCTACGAGCTGCCAACAGAAAGGGGGGAGATGCATAGGGAAAAAACGTGAGAGCCGAAGCTGTTTGTACAGTAGCCACCTCGGGTGGTTCGGTCCAGCTTATTTCGCTCTCCAAAACCCATAACTTGACCGTCTTGCTCATCCATGACAACGGTGTAGGGTAGCTCTATGCTTGATCTCCTCAAGAAATACTTTGGGTATGATGCCTTTCGTCCTCTGCAGCAAGAGATTATCGATCATTGCGTATCAGGTCAGGACGCTTTGGTATTAATGCCTACGGGTGGTGGTAAATCTTTGTGTTACCAGATCCCGGCGCTGGCGCTCCCGGGACTCACGATCGTGATTTCACCGCTCATTGCGCTCATGAAGGATCAGGTGGATGCATTGCGGGCGAACGGCATTCCGGCCGCCTTCTTGAATAGCACGTTGTCGGCAACGGAAGCGCGTGACATTGAGCAACAGGCACTGTCGGGGAGGTTGAAGCTGCTGTACCTCGCTCCGGAACGCCTTGCTATGCCGGCAACGACCGTCTTTTTACAAGCCTTAACGGTGAGCTTATTCGCCATCGACGAAGCGCATTGTATTTCAGAATGGGGACATGATTTTCGTCCTGATTATCGCAACTTGCGTGTTCTTCGCGAACGTTTCCCAGGCATCCCTCTAATGGCACTGACGGCAACGGCGAATCCACGAGTGAAGGAGGATATTCTCGCTCAGTTACAGTTGGATAAGGGGAGGGTCTTTCAGTCGAGCTTTTTGCGATCAAATTTAACGTACCGCGTCCTGCCAAAAAAGAATTCATTTCCTCGTATTCTTGCCGAAGTTCAAGCGAGGCCGGGGCAGGCAATCATTATTTATTGCTTTTCGCGAAATGGTACTGAGAAAATCGCTGCTGATTTGCAGGTAAATGGCATAAAAGCAGAAGCCTATCATGCAGGTATGCCACCAGCGGAACGAACTCGGATACAGGAGGCGTTTATCCGTGATCAGATCCCTGTGATTGTCGCGACGATCGCGTTTGGCATGGGGATCGACAAGCCAGATGTCCGGTTGGTGATCCATGCGGATCTCCCTAAGTCCGTTGAAGGGTACTATCAAGAAACGGGTCGTGCGGGTCGCGATGGGCTGCCGAGTGACTGTTTACTGCTTTTTTCGACAGGGGATCGAGTGAAGCAACTCGTGTTTATTCAGGAGATGGGCGATCCAGCAGAACGAGAGCGAGCCTTTATTCAGCTACAAACCATGTTGAAGTACGGAGAGCTCACCACCTGCCGTAAGAAGTTTTTGCTTGAGTATTTCGGCGAAGTATGGCCAGGAGGATCGTGTGGAGCCTGTGATGTGTGCGTTCCAACGGTGTCCGTGCCCGTAGCAGCAAATTCTACGGGAAAGAAGCCGGTCGATTTTGATGAGGCGCTGTTTGATCAGTTGCGCGCACTTCGTCGTGCGCTGGCGGAAGAGCGTGGAGTCCCACCCTATGTCGTGTTTAGCGACAAAACATTGCAGGATATGTCACGATTCTATCCGCAGAGTCTGACAAGTATGGCGAAGATCTTTGGCGTAGGAAAAGAAAAGCTCTCGATGTTCGGTGAGGTATTTGCGAAAGCCGTGACATCATATGCGGAAGCGCATGCTCTGTCGGATCGGATTCACCTGAAGGAGCAAGCGCCTGCGCGTTCTGCTGTTTCGACAGTTCGTCGCGCAACACCCTCAACCGCGCACACAACGCTTCAGCTCTTTCGAGAAAAAAAGCGTATTGAGGAGATCGCCTTGCTGCGGAAGCTCTCAACGAACACGGTTCTGGGGCATTTGGAAGCGGCGCTTGAACAAGGCGAGAAGCTTGATGTGGCGCACATGACGTTCCCTTCGGTTGGGCGCTTTCAAGCCATCATGCAGGCGTTTCAAGCAAGTGGCGGATCGGCACTGACGCCGGTTCGAACGCGGCTTGGTGAGGAGTATTCGTTTGACGAACTTCGGTTGGTCCGGTTTATTTTACGGGCAAAAGGAAGGATGTAGCGTGTTTACCAGTCGTCTAGTAGTCAACTGGTAGACGTTTTTGCCCTTCATTGCTATCGTCAGGTCATGAGCTTTTTTGAGGTATATCCAGCGAAAGCCTATATCTTTGATAAAGATGGCACTCTTGTCGATACGGAATCGATCTGGTTTGAGGCGTATACACGTTTATTAGCTCCGTATGGCATCACGCATACGCTCGAGGTCCATCGACGAATGATGGGGTTGGCGGCGGGCGAATGTATTCGCTTGCTGCAGGCGGAGTTTTTGGTGCTTCCGCAAGGGGAAAAGGGTACGATGCCCCTCATTGAGGCTATGTGGCACCATTTTCGCCTCGTTCGTGAAGAGGTGGGGGTGCGCCTGATGCCTGGGGTCGAGGAAATGCTGCTCGCTTGTGAGAAGCGAAAGATTCCGCTCGCCATCGCCACAAGCGCAACGCGGGTAGACACGGAAACCGAGTTGAGTATTCTTGGCTGGGCAAAGCGATTTCAGGTG
>CALBSL010000105.1 GCA_937968025.1 uncultured bacterium | reverse complement strand
TGGCATTATTCTCACCTCAGTCTGCTATCAAAGTGCAGAATTTTGGCGAAGAATCTCGAACGCCTTTTTTATCGCTAGATAGTCAGGATGCGAAACCTCCCATTCGTGTAAAAAGGTTTCTTGATCCCACCAACGTATTTCACTATGATCACATTCCTGTATCTGCGGCTGTTGGGCGGGGTCTTGTCTACGAACAAAGAAATAGAACTCGACAAGATGATCGGCCTCGAGGATTTGGGAACCGGAACACACAAACCCTTCTATCGTAACATCAAGGCCGCATTCTTCCTTAAACTCGCGTACAACCGTTGTCTCTGGATGCTCACCAAACTCCACCCATCCACCCGGAAGTTCGTATATCCCTGGAAAATACCGCTTTGTTTCCGCTCGTTTAGCGGTAAAGATTTTTCCTTCGTGTGTTAATACTCCCCGTGCGGTAATTCGTTGTTGCGACATAACACCAAGGAATCTACCTATCCATCAACGCTAAAGCAAGCTTACATACACAATGAATAAGGCGACGAATTCACCTTATCGTGCTACGCTGATGGTACCCCCTATGACCAAAAACATTGGTACACCTGACCGTCTCCTCCGGCTCGCCTTCGCCATTCTTCTCGCGATCGCGGCATATAGATCAGAGTCTCTCCCTTGGCAGCTTATTCTCCTCGCAGGCGCCCTCTTTTGTCTCTTTCAAGCCCTTACCAGCTGGTGCGTTCTGTACGCGCTTTTAGGAAAGAGCACGTGCCCTATCCCTACTCCTCCAAAAAAATAGCGTCGATCTCAAAAAACACCTCCGCGAATCGGAGGTGTTTTGTATCTGCCTGGATTTTTACACCTTGCGCACCTCAATCCACGGAACCTGACCCGTTTTTCCCAACGGTTCACCCCCGACAAAAATCAGTTCATCTCCTGTTTTGACGAGTTTATTTTTATGCAACCAGGCGAGCGCCTGCACATCCCAGGCGTGACGGTTCTTCCAAGAAGGAAACACGCACGGGATCACGCCCCAAGAAAGATTCGCCTGACGGCCAATATGGGGTTTATCGGTACAGGCATAAATCGGCATGGATGGTCGATGCCGTGACAGAAGGCGGACCGCCTCGCCGGTATCAGTCAAACACACAATCGCCTTTGCCTCGAGCGCGTGCGAAAGAATCGTGGCGACATTCGTCATCGCTTCCTCCGGTTCGTTTGGGTGCAGTCGAAGATGCGGCGGAAGATCATCCAAGGAGCTCTTCTCGACCTCAAGCAACGTTCTGCTCATGGTTTGGACCGCTTCGAGCGGGAATGCGCCTGTTGCAGACTCTCCGGAGAGCATGGTTGCGTCGGTGTGATCGATGGCCGCATTTGCCACATCAGAAATTTCAGCGCGCGTGGCACGTGGCTGACGGATCATTGAATCGAGCATCTGCGTCGCAACAATGACCGGCTTTGCCGCAAACAAACAGCGACGAATCAGATCCTTCTGGACGAGCGGGACTCGCTCAGCAGGGATTTCAATCCCCAAATCCCCGCGAGCAACCATAATCCCATCCGTCGCCTCGATAATCGCTTCGAGATCTTCCAGCGCTTCTGGCTTTTCAATCTTGGCGATGATCCGTGGACGTACCCCTCGCCCAGCATGTTTTTCGATCAACGTTCGCAGTTCGTGAATATCCTTCGCTGAACGTACAAACGACAACGCCACAAAGTCGACGTCTTGCTTTAATCCAAAGAGGAGATCTTTCCGATCTTTTTCGCTCATGGATGAGACGGTGGTGGTCGTGTCGGGCAAGTTCATCCCCTTGTGCGAATACAGTGTTCCACCAAACTCCATTTCACAGAGAACCTCCTCCCCCTTCACTCGCTTCACACGCGCCTGGAGCAATCCGTCGTCGAAAAGGAGTCGATGCCCCACACGCACTTCCTTCGCTAAACGAGGATAACTCACGGTCAACACCTTCGAAGATCGAGAAACGCCTGAAGTAAACGAGACCTCTGACCCCGTTGGGAGCGTGATCCCCTCTTTCGGCAACTCACCAACACGAATCTTGGGTCCTTGGAGATCCTGTAAAATCGCAAGATGCTTCCCTGTTTTCTTCGCCACATGACGAATAAGCGTGATGAGCTCCGCATGATTCTCGTGTGTTCCGTGAGAGAAATTGAGGCGACACACCGTCATCCCCGCATTCGCCATGGCGGAAAGGGTGCGCTCATTCGCAGAAGAAGGTCCGATCGTGCAAACAATTTTTGTTGAAGGAGAGACAGGATGCATACAGCTAGCGCGTTTCGTTGGTGCGCTCGTCCAGCGTAAGCTCAAGCATGCGCTCTGCCCCATCGCGAAGCACCTTTAGCTGCACCGTATCGCCAGCGGTAAATGCCCCCAATGCCGAAGCTAAACTCCGATCTTTTCCGAGCTTTTTTCCGGCCACTTCTAAGATAATGTCGTTTTCCTTGATGCCAGCCTTATCTGCCGGTGACCCTGAGACAACCGCCGGGTCTCGCGGTGATGAACCGCGGGAAATGAGCGCCCCGTAGTCCACCGGAAGCCGATCACGTTGCGCAGACTCACTATCAATCATGAAATAACGAACGCCAAGCCAAGGACGGACGATGCGACCGGTTTTCTTCACGCTCTCCACCGCTCGCTTGACGGCGTTTACCGGGATGGCAAAACCAAGGGACTGACCATCACTGGAAACAGCGGTATTGACGCCCACCACCCGACCGCGAAGATCGAGCAACGGACCACCTGAATTTCCGGGACTAATCGGGGCGTCCGTCTGCAAGGCCTCTTCAATCAGTTCAGCGCCACCAAGACCCCCCGCGACTAAGCGTCGATTTTTTCCAGAGATCACCCCCTTTGTCACGCTGTTTTGAAATTCGGCAAGCGCATTGCCAATAGCGATCACCGTTTGTCCAATCTGGATGGCTTCACTGTCTCCGAGCTCCAGAATCGGCATGTTCGAAACCCCTTCTACCTGCAATACGGCGAGATCGAGCGTTGGATCAACGGCAAGAATCTTTGCCGGGTATTGCTTCCCATCCTGTAACGTCACGGCGTATTGAGCGGTACGATCATCGACCACGTGTCGATTCGTCACGAGCAAGCCATCTGCCGACACAAAAAACCCAGATCCTCCACCAATTCTCCGCCGGATCGACGGCGGAACCGCCATTCCGAGCTGATCTTCATCAAAAAATGAAACGCGTGTCGAAGAAACCGTCCGTGAGACGTCGATCGAAACGACCGCCGCCAGCGAGCGCTGTACAACGCGCACGACTTGTTCCTCTTCACTACCCGCGACGAGCAACTCAGGAGCCCCGGTACGGACCGTAGGGGCTTCAAGCACAGAGCCTGAACGAGGAGGAAGGACAAAATACGCCACACCACTTGCCGCAGCACCAATAAGAGCAGCAACCACGAGTGACCATGAGGATGGTCGCGATGCAGATGAAAAAGAATTCATAGTCCAGTCCCTAAAGGATACCTGAGTGCGACAAAAGCGACAACCAAAAAACAGGAGTGATCCTGTTTACGGGGCGATCTTTCGTCGTTTCGGCGTAAGCTGAGCGAGAGCCTTCTGAAAGGTCTCCACATCTTCAAACGAACGATACACCGATGCGAAGCGAATATAGGCGACTTTATCAAATCCACGCAGCCGTTCCATGACCAATTCTCCGATGCGTGCAGATGTGACCTCCGTGGTACGTTCTCGTTGCAAATCGAGTTCGACGCCCTGAATCAGGGCATGAAACGCCACCTCCGTATACGATCGTTTTTCTAACGCTCGACGAATGCCGCGTTCAAGTTTCTCGTGCGCATACGACTCCCGATGTCCATTTCGCTTGACCACCGTGAGACCAAGAAGCTCCATCTGTTCTACGGTGGAAAACCGAAACTGGCACTGATCACATTCACGTCGACGTCGGATAGACGAGTCGTCTTGCGTGACACGTGAGTCAATCACCTTCGTTTCTCCATGGCTGCAGACCGGACATCGCATAGCGTTACATCATTTTCTTGCGAATAAAGGCTGGAATTTCGAGATCTTCTTCTTCGGAGACCGGTTTATTGGCGGCTTTTTTTACTGGAGGCTGATAGGACGGAACCGTTTTCACTGAAGACGTGTCTGCCGTTGATGATGGGCGAACAGGCGGCTGCGTGACGGTGGTACGCGGCGGAGATGAGGGTTCAACAGGAGACGGCGCTGCTTCGACGGGCGTCGAATCATGCACGGCCGGCGCTGAATACGCCGGAACCGGTTCAGGCGACGGCTGAGGCTCAGGCATTGAGCGCTCAGCAGGCTCGTACGCCTGCTCCACACGAGGAGCGACAGGCGCTGCTGGAGCGTAGTAGGTAGCCGCCTGCGTTGGCGGATACGGCGTGCGATTCACACCCCCAAATGGAAATTTTTCGAGCGGTTCAGGAGCGGGAGCCTGTTCTTGCATGGCAGGAACGTGCTGAGTGGGCGCTTGTTGTTGCGGCACCGTTGGTCGATAGGCCGAAGGAGGAGGCGTATACGCCGGTGGCGTAGGGGTGGTAGACGGAGCTGGACCTCCATACGCCGCAGGCGTCGGCACGGATGGAGCTGCCGAAGCGGGAGGAATCGATCCTCCGAACCCCGGCTTTGGCTTGGCCGTTCCTGGCCGCGCATCAAAACCCGTGGCAATAACGGTAATCTTCACCTCGTCCTTCATGGACTCATCGATAACCGTACCGAAAATCACCTTCGCGTTTGGATCGGCGGTCTGCGTAATAATCTTCGCCGCCTCATTCACCTCGAAGAGACCAAGATTTGATCCACCCGTGATAGTAAACAAAATACCCTTTGCCCCATCGATCGACACCTCGAGCAACGGCGACGCAATCGCCGCTTTAGCTGCATCGGCCGCGCGATTGTCCCCATGACCATGACCGATCCCCATGAGAGCCGATCCACGGTTGAGCATGATCGCTCGCACGTCGGCAAAGTCGACGTTGATATTCCCGTGCTGCGTGATGAGCTCAGAAATGCCCTGCACTCCCTGTCGAAGGACGTCGTCAACCGTTTCAAACGCCTCAATAAGCGACGTTTTTTTATCGATCATCTGCAAAATACGATCATTCGGGATCGTGATGATGGTGTCGACGTTGGCTGCCAGTTTTTCGTAGGCAGATTCTGCAATAGAACGACGAGCCGCCCCTTCAAACGAAAAAGGCTTGGTGACCACGGCAACGGTGAGCGCTCCTACTTCACGTGCTGCTGAAGCGATGAATGGCGAGGCGCCAGAGCCTGTTCCACCCCCCAATCCACAGGTGACAAACACCATGTCGGCCCCTTTCAACATTTCTTTGATCTCGTTTTGTGATTCTTCCGCTGCTTTCAACCCAATATCTGGGTCCATCCCCGCTCCCAGACCACGGGTGATAGACTTGCCAATATGAAGCTTATGCTGTGCCTGTGACGCATGAAGCGCCTGCACATCGGTGTTCATGGCAATAAACTCCACCCCGCGAATTTTCGAGGCGACCATGCGGTTTACCGACGATCCGCCAGATCCACCAACGCCAACAACCTTGATTTTGGCGAATGTTTCGATTTGGGGTTTGATTTCAGCCATAGAGCGTATACATCTGTCACAGTACTGATC
>CALBSL010000104.1 GCA_937968025.1 uncultured bacterium | reverse complement strand
AACAAGAAGTCCAATAACAGCAGCAACAAACGATGCAATAAGCGTGGCCCCGGCCGTCATGTCTTTTATATCACGAACATCTTCGTGAAACTGGGGCTTCACCACGTTGAGCAATCGTTCCATCGCCGTGTTCACAAATTCTACCACAAGCACCAATCCCACGACAATCATCACCGCCACTCGTTCCCACGCAGCAAGCGGCAGAGTGAAGAACAGCGCAAACACGACAACCATCACCGCAAGCTCACGGCGGATATTGGGCTCCGTTGCAAAGCCTACAAAGAGGCCCCGCCCGGCGCGCTGAAGACTTGTCAAGAAGGATTGACGCATAGAACAACTCGATCGAGACACGCCTCTTGAAGAGCGAACATTTCCGACTCCTCACGAACGGTTGCATGGTCATACCCAACAAGATGCAACACTCCGTGAATCACCAATCGAGCAAGTTCCTCCTCAAGTGGGATACCACGCCGCTCAGCCTCAGCTGCTGCATACTCCACGCACAGGAGCAAATCACCAAGATACCCAGGATCATCTCGCTTCATGTCTGCAGATGCCTCGAAGGAGAGCACGTCTGTTGGACGATCCTTCCCTCGATACCGTTGATTATACTGCCGCATCTCTTTGAGGGAAAGACGACGTATTCCCACCGTTCTTGGATTTCGATACCGCAAGGTCCGACGCAGTTCAGAGCCTAAAGCCTTCCACCATCGAGGCGAAAGTGGAGGGAGCGGCGTCACTAAAGAGAAGGTGATCATGGCAAAAGAGGAGGAATGGTCACCGCCGTACCAGAAACCGCTGGAACAACCGGGTTCGTCGTTGCGCCCATCGCTGTCGACGAAACGGTTGAAGATACCGTCAGTGGCTCCGGCTGGAATACCGCAGGAATCTCCGTTGGTCGAGAGAGATCCGGCACGTTCGGCGACCCTTGCAACCGTAACGCATTCACCAACATGCCGAAGGTGGTTCGATAGTTCACGAATACCTGCGTTCCAAGCTGATAGGAGATGGTCAGTACGCGCCCTTCCCACGGCACGTAGGCCGTGAGCCGATCTGGCCCAAGGAAAAACGTGAGACCGTATTTATTGCTCTGCAAGGCGATGACCTGATCCGTTCGCCACCCTCGCAAAGTAGCGATCCACGCACGAATATCCTGCGACTCGACCGCTGAGGTCACCGCCACAACAAAGACCTCACCGCTTGGTGCACGAAGGAGCACATCGGCGGAATCCGCTCTTCGCTCGACTGTCCAGGCCGCAGGAGCGAGCAATTGCCATCCGATCGTACTAGAGACGGTTTGGACGCTCACCTGACTCAGCATGCTCGCCGGCGCCTTCACCGTTGGGGCATACAGGTTGAACAACTCATTCCCATCAAGGTAGCCATCGCTATCCGTGTCTGCAAGCTGCGGATTAGAGCCGAACAACGCTTCCTCTGTATCGGTAAGGCCATCTGAATCTAAATCAAGCCCATCCGGTGGAAGTGTTGGCGCTGTCGTTATCGGTTGTGCGACTGCAGCTTGTACCAGCACCTCTGCAGAAAGCGCTTCCGCCTCTCCCCCATCGTTAAAGGCCACAACCCGATAGATCACACGACTCTCGGGCACGGCTGAAGGATCAAGAAACGTTCGACTGTTTGGCGGCAATGTTTGCACGGCGCTAAACAGTGAATCCGTTCCCGATTTTCGCTCGATTCGATACCCCGCCTCACTCTCGGAACGATCTACCCAAGACAATCGAACGACACCCGGAGCCGTACTGGTTGCGCTCACGTCTGTTGCTGGATTTGGTGCTGGAGCAGGCTCAGCAACAACCCTCGAAGACGATCCCGATCCACCAAAAATCGACTCTCGGTTCCAGGCCACCCATCCACCCCCTGCGGCAAACAGGATCATGAAAACCACGGCAACCATCATCCAGGAAGCATGTCGTTCCGGTGGCGGAACAGCCACGGGTGCGGTTTTGGGTGGTTCAGGTGGAGGTGAAAGCGGTTTTGGAGGAACGACGGCCGCAGAATCCACGTCTTGATCGGTAAAAAATGGCGGCTCCATCTTCAAAGCCACCCCGTAGTAGGTCGAGGGGATCGTGACGATCTTGTCGTCAGTTTTTGCTCCGGCTGGCGTAGAGGGCGCAGGCGGTGCTTGTGGCTTTAGTGGAGCGTTCATACATCCTTACAACCGACAGTCGGATTGTGCGCATCGACCCGTGCCGCGTGGGTTGAATCCGTTCTGGATCTCGACACCATCTGGGAAGCCGTCCCCATCCGTGTCTGCATTCAGTGGGTTTGTTCCGTATTGTGTCACTTCTTGTCCATCACCCAAGGTGTCGTTATCCGAATCGAAACGCAACACCATCGTGCCAAGTTCCTCTTCTCGTGCATCCGTTAGTCCGTCACCGTCCGTATCAAATTGTACCGCAGGAGTAGACGGCGTCGATGAAGATGCGACGGGCGCATCTTGCGGAGCGGTCGGCATGACGGGCGAATCAGTGCTAGGCAAGGCTCCAGGGAGCGGAATGGTTGCTCCCGCAGGTGGCGTCGTGACCGGCTCAGGTAGCGGAACGATCTGTATCGACGCATCTCCTCCACTTGAAGGATCGAACACCGTTGGTTCTTGAGCAGGCGGTGGAAGAACAGGTGTTCGTTGATTCGTCGTGGTAGCAGGAATGACCTCTGCCGCCGGAGATCGGAAAAAGTACCACCATGTCGCACCCCCCGCTGCCGCAAGCACCAAGATACTTACGAGCACCAAAAGCACGCTAGAACGATGCCCGCCAGCTGAAGGCGGGGGCAGAACCGGTGCCGCCGGTGCAGGACGCTGCGTCGACGGTGCCGTTTCGATACCAGCGAACACATCTTCCACCGCCGGAGGCGCTGTTCGCGCGACAGGCGGAGCCACGGGCGCTGCAGGCGCTACAGGAGGAGCCGGAGGACGCGGTGGGACATCCGCCAACGGCGGAACCGGTCGCGCGGGAGGAACGATAGGCTCAGCCAACGGAACACCGCTTGCGGAAGAAGGCGGCGTTGAAACCTCATCAAGCGGATCAAAGGGAAGATTGGA
>CALBSL010000103.1 GCA_937968025.1 uncultured bacterium | reverse complement strand
GCGATGCTCTACAGCTACACTCCGCATATCCACGGCAACCAGAACGTCTGGCGTATTTGGCGACGTTGGTTCTCACGAACACACCCCGATGGAACGATTCTCGCGAACGCTGTCACCCAGGAACGCTTCCTCCTTCGAAACGGTGAACGCCGACCGCTCAGCCCCGCCGTGAGCGCAAGCCTTGTTTCAGATCCCGCAAAAATCCTGCAAGTACAACCGACCGATCTCGACGTGTATCCCGTTGGTGATCCCGTCGCGTTTCCGAACTTCAGCCTGCTCGAAACGGCCTCAGGCACGCGCTATCTGCTCGTTGGTGAACAAAAACGCAAATTCGCTTCCGATCAGGTCTTTCGTTCGCTCGGCTTTCAAGAGGATGAGCTTATCGCAGCTGACGAGCACGATCTCGACGACTACGCTTCCGGACCAGACATTACAAGCCGCAGTCGCTATCCACTTGGACTGCTAGCAAAAGATGCTCGCGGCAGTTTCTGGTATATCGAAAATGACGTTCGTCACGCCATCGAGCACCCTGTCTACCTCTCCCTCTCCTTTCGAGGCCGTCCCGCTCGCCTTCTACGAGCAGCGGACCTCACGCGCTTTCCGATCGCCGAACCGTATCGCCTTCGTGACGGCGAACTCATCCGCGGCACCACCGATGCCGCCGTCTACGTGATCGAGCACGGAAAACGCCGCGTTATTGCCACCGAAGAACTCTTTTTGACGATGGGCTACCAATGGAATAACGTGATCACTCTCCCAGATACCGCCTTGGCAGCCTATCCTGTCGGCGAGCCGCTCTTGGCTCCATGGCAAGCCCCGGCAGGCGATCCGGTCTCTCCTGACGCGCCCCCTTCGATCACTCTTTCGTCCTCCTCCCTATGATCGTCTTTTCCGCCATCGTTCCACATGCGCCGTTTCTCCTGCCAAGCGTAGGCAAGTCGGCGACAGAACGGCTCTCCGCCACGAAGCACGCCCTCGAACAGGTTGAGGAGCGCTTAGTGCTCTCAAAGCCTGACACCCTCCTGATTATTTCTCCGCACGCCCCTCGCTACCCAGATGCCTGGAGCGCCAACATGGCGCCACAGTTTTCTGCGCACATGCAAGAATTCGGCGACCATGAAACCGCGATCCCGGCTCGGGTGAACTACCTGCTATTGGATCGCATCCACCGCTCACTTCGTGAAGCCGGGATTGCGTTCACGCTCCGCAGTAGCGAATCCCTCGACTACGGATTTACCGTCCCCCTCGCGACGCTTGCGAGCCATCTTCCGAATCCAAGCCTGATCCCTCTCGCGCCCAACGAAGGAACGCTCGAGGCGCAGATTCAGTTTGGACAGGGGCTCTATACCATCCTGCAACGTGAAGATGCGCGTATCGCCGTGATCGCCTCAGCAGACTTAAGCCATCACAAAACAACGGACGGCGCGCAAGAACGGACCGAGGCCATTCTCTACGACACCCAGGTACGTGAAGCGGTCCGACAAAAACAACCATCCATTCTCGTTGCCGGCTCACAAGCTCTGCCTGCCGATCTTCACCCCTGTGGCGAACGACCGATCGGCATCCTGCTTGGATTACTCCAAGAGCTGAACACCGCGAGCGAAGAGCTTTGCTACGAAGCACCGTTTGGCGTCGGCTATTTGACGGCCACGTTCCGCACTGCGTAGAACGTTCTCATGCCTCGCTTTGCTCGCGTTGCCCCGCTCTGCCGCACACCCGTTGGAGTGGATGCCTTTGATTACCTGATTCCCGAGGGACTTACGATCGCCGTTGGTGATCTTGTTCGCGTTCCTCTGCGAAAACAGCGGGTTGAGGCGGTTGTCCTCAGCCTCTCTGAACACTCCCCCTTTGCCGCAAAAGCTCGATCACTCGATACTCGCCCACCCCTCACTCATTTTGGAGCGAGTTGGATTGCGCTCAGTGAGTGGCTCGCGGCACGGACGTTTCAGTCCGTCCCGACCATCGCGAAAGCATGGCTTCGCCTGCTTCCGAAGAGAACCACCGCCTGGACGACCCATGAACCGGATCGATCCGCTCCAGGAACCCTCGAAACTCGCTGGAGCGCGGTGCCAGAACAGGATCTGCTCGAATATCTGCGAGACACGCCCGCTAAAGGACGAACGCTCGTTCTCGTTCCGTATGCACAACAAGCGCAAACGCTCGCCGAAGCCGCTGGTGGCGAATGTTTGCTGAGTGACGATCCCAAAACGGTTGCCACGTCTACCTGGATGTCCTTTTGTTCCGGCGAGACACGCCTCCTGTTCACGACACGCGTTGGAGCGTGGCTTGGACTCTATGCGGAGCGACTCATTCTCCTTGAACCGGAAAATGATGAGCACAAGCAAGACGAGCTCTCGCCTCGCTTTGATGCTCGGTTAGTGGCAGCGTGGCTCTATCAGCGCCAAGGGGCACACCTTGTCACGCTTGGCTGCACACCTGCGATCCACGTCAACGTCGACGCTCCCCGCATCGAGCTTCATCCGCAATTCTGCTTGAAACATTCGCGCGGCTATAGCGAGATTCCTGTCCTCACGCACCAAGCCCTCGAACGGTTTCTTGATGGCGACGCCTCACTCCCGCGCTGTCTCATTCATCCAATTCGTGGGATGCGAGCGCGTACGCAATGCCGTACCTGCGGCGAAGTGATCGCCTGTCAGCGCTGCGGCTCAGCCCTGCGTCGGCTTGAACGCGAAGGCTGGTGCGACCTCTGTCATATCACGCAGCTCCTGCCGGACGAGTGCCCGCGTTGTCACGGTCAGGAATTTTCCGGTTCATCCCCAGGCATCGAGCTGATCAAACGGGCGTGGAATCAGGCAGGACACCCACCCATTGAGTGGCGCGATGGTTCACCCCTCGCGCTCGCCACGCCCTTTGCTCCGGGGACACGTGTCCTCGTCACCGATCCGCACCTACTAGGCGGCGCGTCAGAGGACGTTCGTCGTACTGAACGGCTGTGTCGTGCGTATCGAGCGCTGGCTGGGCGAATTGCCGCCGCCAATGGCGAACTCCTGCTGCAGGTCCCCGAGGAAGATACGACACGTTGGCTAACCTGGCTCACCCCTGAAGGGATACACGCCCTCGCCGATC
>CALBSL010000102.1 GCA_937968025.1 uncultured bacterium | reverse complement strand
GCGGCCGTATTTTGTGGATTGGGCCGAGGGATACAAAGCGGTATTCGCCCACGTTGGTGGGAGTCCAGAAGCGCTTGAGCGTCTCTCGCGAATTCCGAGCTCTACGGTTTTGAATATCGACGAGATGGTAAAACCGGCCGGATTTTGGCGCACGTCGAGTCGTCCAGCGCCGCACCATGTTCTAACCTCGGGTGATCGGTTCCGTTCCTCTTTTGGGGCGGTAGCGACGTCTACGGCGGCATTTCGCTCGTGGCGCTATACGACGGCAACCGTGCCTTCGTCTACGGTGGCTGAGGCCTCATCGATCCGCATCCCCTATGGGGGATCGTATTCGGTGCGTTGGACGTATGATCCAGCCGTAAACGCCTATCGTCGTTCCGTGGCGGTGAAGCAGAATAGCAAAGACCCTATTTTTGCGACGAACGTGGTGCTCATAAAAACGGATGCGTCCATCCTTGATGCCGCAGGACGGTTGAAGCTGCGAACGACCGGCAGTGGCGAGGCGATCATCTATCGCGATGGGAAGAAGTTTATTGGTCGTTGGCGACGCACGCCAGGCGAGGTGATCGAATTTGTGGGAACGGATGGTGTTGACCTCGAGCTTCGCGCAGGATCGACCTGGATACAGGTGACGACAGACGATCGGATCTTCGCGGGTCTCGATGCGCCTTAATCTCGCGAACAGACTTCCAAGAAACGGCTACGGCCGTTTTTGTCTTGGTGTACGCGAATATCTGCATGAGGAAATAGGCGCTTGGCGATGCGGGTAAGGGCTGATGCTTGCGGAGGATCAAACTCGAACCACGCCACAAATGCGATAGATGCATGCTGACGATGAAACGTGCGCAATTGGGCTAGGCAGCGGGCGATAAGCGCATTCCCGTGATCGGTTGCATAGAGCGCGCGTGCGGGTTCATGAGCGGTGACACTGCGCGCGAGCGCCTGTTGGTCTGAAAGGGGGAGATAGGGAAGGTTGGCAGCGATTAGTACGCGTTCAGGTCGACGCGCAAGGATCACTCGCTGCAGCGCACGAGAGAAGAGCGGAGTTTGGAGCAGGGTGAGGGAGGCAGCTGCTGGTCCCAAAATACGCTCGGCATTGCTCCGTGCTACCCTCAGGGCACGTTTGCTCACATCGGTCGCGATCACGGAATCCGGACTTCGTTCGGCGGCGAGACTGACGGCGATACACCCTGAACCAGTCCCGATATCCACGACGACGCTGTTTGCAGGAGAACGTTCCCACTGTGCAAGCACGTGATCAACCAGCTCCTCTGTTTCTGGGCGAGGAATCAGCGTTGAACGACGAACGAGGAACGTGTGTCCATGGAACGGCGCAGAACCAAGCAGATAAGCGAGCGGTTCATCATTTTGCGCTCGAACAAGCAGCTGATCGAAGCGACGTGATAGACGAGACGGAAAGGGTTCTTGAAGATGGCTGAGAAGATGCGGCGAGGATACGCGAAGCAGATCCGCGAGCAGGGTCCGTGCGGATTGTCGAGCGTGTTCCTGCGAAAGTGATCCGGCAAACGCGTGCTCGAAGCGATGAAGGGCGTCACGGAGAATCATAGTATCACGGTAGAACAGGGCGTTTTTTCTCGCAAGTAGCCACATGGTATACTCTCGCTATGCAACCTTCTGCGCCCAACGGAGTAAAAACGTTTCTGCGGGGAATCGGTGTTCTTCCACCGGAGCCACCCAAGCGGCCTTCGTCGAAAGAGTGGCTCGCACAAGAGTTGAAATACCCACAGGTCTTTGGGCTGACTACGCCTGACAGAGAGAATCATGCCGTACAAATCTCGGGAAAGGACGTGGATGGGTTTGTTGGACTTGATCGAGCATCGGGTGGTCGATTCGTGTCTTTCGCGAGTGCTGGTGGGCTTCGTGACTATCTTGAGCGATCCGCACGGCACGCGGGGCAGCAGATTGAGCCTCCAAAACAGGTCGCCTTTCAGGCGTACACGCGATTGCACGTGGGGAATAGCCCCAAGGAGGTGGAGGAAGATACATATCAGGGGCGGCCGCGAATCACGAGCATTTCAAACGTTCAAGGAGGGGTGTATCTTCCGGATGGCTTGAAAAAGATGGAGGCGATCGTGGTGGACTGGGATAAGCAGAAAGACCCCTTTCTCCACGCCTACTTGTCTTCACTGGCACAGAGCCTGAATCGCTACGCGGAACAGGGTGGCGCTCCGACAACTCTCGTGATTCTTCGGGCTATCAATGATGATATTCTGAAGCGGTTTCCGTACTGTCATGATATGGCCAAAGGTGGCCATCTTGATGATAAAGAATGGTTTATCCCAAATAAAAAAGTGGCATTGGGAGTGATTATGGAAAAACAGTGGTGCGTATGTCGCCATCATGCGCTGCTGTTTACGGCAGCTATCGAATTTCTCCAATCAGCAAAACTTCATCCCGAAATCGCCGATGCGCTAAAAGGTGTGAAAGCGCGGTACCTGGCGGATATGATGGATCTGAACCCATTCGGAGCCGAGCAGGAAGATGATGATCGGGTTTCTGGTCACGCCTATTGTGGGGTGGCCTGGAAAGATCATGTGGTCATTGTTGATCCATCGGGTGGACTCGTGGCGACCGTGCCCGAGATCGCTCTGCTATCCACACAGAAGACTCGGCGTTTACGATATCTCTATTCCGCCATGCGCTTTATCATGGACACCTGTCCCGAGCGTGCGTATGACAAGGATATTCGCCTCACCTTCGCTTGGGCGAGAAACAACGGAGCGCTAAAAACCACGATTTTGCAGGCCTGTCGCGAGGCAAGGCGGCCAGAAGTCGCCCGCTCCATCAAGGCCATGATCTGAGATGTTTCAAGGAGATCTTGGCCCACAGGCTCTCTTGCCAACGAGCGGTAGATCCGCTACAATTTGGACGCTCAGGAGTCTGGGTAGGGGCGTTTAGCTCAGTTGGTTAGAGCGTTCGATTCACATTCGAAAGGTCGGAGGTTCGAATCCTCCAACGCCCACCATCGCCAATAAGACCGCTATCAAGCGGTCTTTTGCGTAGGACGCGCGGGCAAAATCAAACAGAATCGCCGAAAAATCATCTCGCTTGCTCGCAACGAGGGGGGAAGGTACACTCGTGAGGATCTTTGGTATGGCTCGTCTCATTTCTATCGTGAACCAAAAAGGCGGCGTGGGAAAAACCACGACCGCTATCAACCTTGGCGCCTATCTGGCGGAAATGGGGAAGTTTGTATTGCTTGTCGATCTTGACCCTCAAGCAAATGCCACCTCTGGACTCGGAATCGACCACCGTTCATTGGAGCGAGGGGTGTATCAATCCGTTCTCTCGCAAGCGAACATGCGCGATGTGGTCCTTGAAACCGGGCATGATCTGTTGCGTGTTGCGCCATCAACGGCGGATCTCGCTGGGCTGAACATTGAGTTGGTTGATATGGACCGCCGTGAGTTCCGTCTTCGTGATGCGCTCATGGAAGTTCGCAACGACTACGACTTTATTTTAATTGATTGCCCGCCAACACTCGGACTCATCACGCTCAATGGCCTGGTAGCTGGCGACGAAATTTTGATCCCTGTACAAGCGGAATACTACGCTCTTGAAGGTCTAGGCCAGCTCCTTGAAACCGTAAAACTCGTGAAAGAAGGGCTTCGTCCTGACCTTGGGGTGTTAGGCGCCGTGATAACCATGTATGATGGTCGCACAAAGTTGTCAGACGATGTGCTGCAGGAGCTTTATAAGTATTTCCCCAACACCATTTTCCAGTCCGTGATCCCACGAAATGTTCGTTTGGCAGAGGCGCCTTCTTTTGGTCGTACGATTGCCCAGTTTGATCCAGGATCAAAAGGAGCGAAAGCCTATGAACGGTTAGCCCAGGAAATAATCGAACGTGAACTCGATGGCCTCACTATCCGCGCTCTATGATTATGAGTAAACAGTCGGGGTTGGGACGTGGGCTCGGTGCCCTGATCCCAACGAAACAAGCGTCTGCTTCTTCTGAGGCTTCTTCAGCGCCCGCTTCTTCAGATGCGTCACCCCAGGCACCCGCCGTTCCGGTTGCGACGAAGTCAGCGGTTGCGGGCCCGCCTCCAAAAGCGCGAACCTTGGGTTCCGGATTGGTCGCACCGCTTCCAAGTGAGGGCCGCCCTTCAGCCTCAGATATCCCGGTGCAGATGATCGAAGCAAATCCTCATCAGCCTCGACGGCATTTTGATCATGGGATGATGGATGATCTGATTGCGAGCGTAAAGTTGCACGGTATTTTGCAGCCTGTGCTCGTGTCTCGCCTGGGGGGTGGAAAGTTCCGCTTAATCGCGGGTGAACGTCGTTTGCGCGCCGCGACCCTGGCCGGTCTCCCGGTGATTCCAGCGGTGATTCGTGAGGCTTCGGAACAAGAACAGCTCGAACTCGCGCTTATTGAAAACATTCAGCGCCAGGATCTGAATCCCATTGAAGAAGCGCAGGCCTACGACGAGCTTCATCGCATTTTTGGACTCACGCAAGAAGATATCGCGAAGAAGGTAGGGAAGAGCCGTTCGCAGATCTCCAATACGTTGCGCCTCCTGCAGCTGCCCGATGCTATGCAGCAGGCGTTACTCGAAGGAAAACTCTCATTTTCGAATGCGCGTACGCTGCTCTCGATTGAGTCGGAAACGGAGCGTGCACAGCTCTTCGAAGCGATGGTCGCTAGCCGATACACGGTGCGACAAGCCGAAGAGGAGGTACAGACGCGTCGGTCGCGACCACGCCGCCATTTAGACCCAAACGTACGCGCGGCAGAGGAATCTATTCGTACCTACCTCCAGTGTAAAGTAAAAATTCATCGCAAAGATACGGGGAACGGTGAGATCCGACTCCGATTCTATTCGGATGAAGAACTCCAGGCTATTCTCGATAAGCTGCACGAATAAATAAACAACCAGCGCTGAGCGCTGGTTGTTTATTTTGCTCTCGGAATAATGTCCTGAATCCAGGAACGAAGCCCGCTACGAGAGTACTGACGAATTTTTTGCCGAGCATGGCGTGTTTTGGCTGTATCGAGCCATTCGCTGTTCGGTTTCTTTCGGGATTTATCTACCATGATTTCCACCATATCCCCATTTTTCAGGGGAGTATCCAGCTTTACATGCTCTTCATTGATTTTGGCCGCAACTGCCGTGTTCCCAATATCCGTATGGATTGCATACGCAAAGTCGATACAGGTGCTGTCTTCAGGGAGATCAATCACGTCTCCCTTTGGCGTAAAGAGGAAAATACGGTCATGGAACACGTCGATCTTGAGCTCTTCAAGAGAGCGCAGGTACTCTTTTTTATCGGCGAGTTCCTGTTGGATGGTGGCGAGGTCTTGGACCCACGCAGGGATATTTTTTGATTGTTTCTTTAGTTTTTGTTCGTCATATGACCAATGCGCGGCGATACCGTATTCGTTCGCCTCATGCATTTCACGGGTACGAATCTGGAACTCGACGATCTCCCCATCAGCGCAGAACACCGTTGTGTGCAGGGAGCGATAGCCGTTTGGCTTAGGCTGGGCGATGTAGTCCTTGATTCTGCCTTTGAGGGGTGTCCAGGTGCTATGGATAGCGCCAAGTGCTGCATAACAGTCGCCTACGGACCGTACAATGATCCGTACCGCGATAATATCGTAAATACGGTTGATATTGCGCTCACACTTCAAAAGCTTCTTATAGAGCGAATAGAGGTGTTTCGCGCGGCCTTGCACCACCACATCATGCACCCCCATGCCCTGCACGATGTCGCGGGCCGTTTCCATGACTCGCTCGAGATACGCTTGTTTTGCTGCGGTGGTGGTACGAGCGAGTCCGCTCACCCATTCGTATTCCTTTGGGAGGACGTACTGAAAGGCCTCATCTTCGAGTCGACCTTTCATGTCTCCCATACCAAGTCGGTTGGCGATTGGTGCGTAGATTTCGAGGGATTCGAGGGCGATGCGAAACTGCTTTTTTTGTGGTACGTGCTGCAGGGTCTGCAGGTTGTGGAGTCGATCGGCAAATTTGATAAACACCACACGTACATCTGCCGCCATGGCTAAGAACATTTTGCGAAGGTTCTCAATATAGCGATCCATCCCACGGTATTTTATCTTTCCAAGCTTGGTAATCCCGCCAACCATGGAGGCAATATCAGCACCGAATTCCCGCTCGATATCTTCAAGCGTGCGTTCTGTATCTTCAGGAACATCGTGCAGCAGGGTTGCAGCAAGAATAGATTCATCCAAGTGCATTTCTGCGAGGGTGTACGCAGCTGCTAACGGATGGATGATATACGGTTCTCCGCTAGAGCGTGTTTGCCCACGATGAGCCTGTTCAGCAAAAACATAGGCTCGACGCACGAGGTCGATGTTTGCCTGAGGATGGAGGCGCGTCAAAAATGCACAGAGATCATCTATGCTTTGCGGTTTTTTTACCGGGAGATGGTTGGCGGAGTCCATAGTTTTGTTGTAGCAAAGAACCTCGTTTCTCTGCAAGTGTTGCTGGGTTGCGAGGTTGAAACGGGGGCGCTAGAGTGTGCTCGTGATACTTACGATCGTCTTGATTTTGCTCGTCGCTCTCGTTCTTGGTGCGGCCATCGCCCTGTATGAAGGAGGGATATTTGTGTGCGAAGATACGGCGATGATGAAAGTCGCGCTAGGGAGTTTTTTTGCTCTTTACGCGTTTACGGCGATTGGTCTGAAACTGTTTTTGCCTCCTGTCCCTTCCAATGAGGTAAGTCTGGGATCATTGACGGGGTATTGGTCTGATGCCTATACCGGTCTGGAGGCGGGGCTGAGCGTCCCTGAGCCGCTCGCGAGACTCTTTCGTCCGGCGGGAAGGCTCTAAAAAACCCTACGCATTTCGCGAGGGTTTTTTTAGGCCTTTGTTCTTGAGATTTTTCGAGGAAGCGTTGCTAGAGGCGGGCCACTCGCACGTACCTCCTGATTCATGTCCTGGAAGCTCGACCTCCTTCAGGTAGTGTTCAAGCTTTGATTCGTACCGGTGTTCGGTGAGCTTTTCGAGTTCTTCGGGGGTAAATCGTGCGTGATCTGCTGGCGCGAGCTCTTTCAAGATATCTTGTTTTGCGCGGTGCCAAGCCCACTCATCCGTGAAGGAGAGCCAGGCCTGTTGCCAGAGTTCATCTTCGACACGCTTTGTTTCGTTTTGGATCTGATCTTGAGAGAGGCCAAGGGTTTTTTCGATCCGTTCCGCGAGAACCGGGAGAGAAATCGGCTCCAAACCCCGTTCTCGTCGCAACGTATCCTCTACGAAATACCGCAGAATAAGGGCTCGATAGAGCTCTCGTGCGTCATCAAGTGGGAGGGTAAGTGTGACGATGGGTTGCATACCGTGGTTGTACCAGGGTGGGGGGCGAAAATCAAGGTTTCGGCCGTGTGCTGCTGGCGCGCGTGGCAGCATCTTGCATGACCCAACTTGGGAGGCGGCTGAGGTAGCAGGTGCGTCCAGCGGCATGCGCCCAAAAATCCGGGCTTTCTTCAGGTGTGAGCGCTGGACGTGTGAGGCCAGATAGAGGACGGTTTGACGCTGTTTCAAACGTCATGCAGAGCTCGTAGGTATCGCTGTTCAACCAGCGATAGTCCGGGACTTCGCTTATGGAAGCCATGGCGAGGCCGTTTGGGTTTTTGGCGCGCAAATCAAGGTACGCTTCCGTGCTCGTCGGCAGGGTGAGGCGTTCAGTATAGGTGGTATGAAGAAGTGATGCGGTCTGGGAGAGTTGCATGCTCCGCTCCGAATCGCGCCGTTCTTTGCGAGCGCTTATGGGGTTCCCACCCAGCCAGAGGCCACAAATGACCGTGACGATGGCAACGCCACTAAGCGCTGCGGCGATAATGCGATCACGAGACATAGGGGCGAGAAGAAGTACGCGACGCTTCTGTACGGAGCTCCTGCTTGGCGATCCAGCCTGTTCCACCGCAAGTCAGCAGGACAGCAACGACCTTCAGCAAGAACCGAAGGGTCGCTTCGCCGCTGAGGCCGGCGTAAAGGGTGACCATGAGGGTGATAGCGGCTGCACACGAAGCCACGAAGGCTCCCAGATAGAGCACGGCTTGTTTTGTTGTATTTTGTGGGGCATCAGCACGCGAAGCCTCATCTTTTCTGATGATCGAGCTCACAAAGAGAAAAACGGGGAGCGCAACAATCAGCATCGAAAGTCCCGTTCGGATGAGCGAGCGGGTGGATTCAAGGCGATAACTATCCGTGGTGAGCGGATCAGGAAACCAGGTGTTCAAATACTGAAACCAAAGGATAAGGAAGGCGATAGAGCTCACAACATACGAAAGCGTTTGCATGAGATAGAGATAGCCTTCTTTTGCAAAACGAACAGGGGAGCGGACGGGGATCGCTACGGGCTTATCGGTGACAACAAATAACGACAACGCCTGATCAATCTCAGCGACGGGCCAGCCGCCTTTTTCGAGCAGAGTACGAATTTCATCATGCGATAGGCCTTGTTCAAGCGCATGGGAAGTAGCTTCGCGAAGATCTTTTTGCATATCAACTACGATCCCATGGTGGATTCCGATCGTCAAATGGACTACTCCTGCATGAGTTGGCGAATCGAAGTGAAGCCTTGGGAGGTTTTCGCCGAGCAAAAAATCACTTCTTCATCAGCAGAGAGGTG